>DKMV01000139.1:22249-33206 GCA_002469605.1 Leclercia sp. UBA7405 | reverse complement strand
CGCATCGCCTGGCGGATCTGCTGGGCGCTCACGCCGGTGATGCTCTCCACCGCTTCCGGGGCATACTCGCTCACGGTTTCGCGTAGCGTCTCCAGCCCTTCGGTGTACTGCGCCACGTAGTCGCTGTTGTAAAGATGCTCGTCCAGCAGGGTGTAGATGAAGGCGTTCACCAGCGCCATGTTGCAGCCGTTTTTGAGCTGCAGATGGCGGTCGGCAATGCGCGCGGTCTCAATCTTGCGCGGATCGCAGACGATCACCTTCGCGCCGTTCTGCTTCGCCTTGATCACCCTGCGGGCGACGATCGGGTGCGAGTCGGCGCAGTTGTAGCCGAAGATCAGCAGGCATTTTGAGTTTTCGATATCGCTGATAGAGTTGCTCATCGCCCCGTTGCCCAGCGTCTCCTGCAGCCCGGCAACGCTCGGCCCGTGGCAGACGCGGGCGCAGCAGTCGACGTTGTTGGTGTTGAGCACCCCGCGGGCAAACTTCTGCATTACGTAGTTGGTTTCATTCCCGGTTCCGCGCGACGAGCCGGTGGTCATGATGGCGCGCGGGCCATATTTGGCCTTGATCTCAGAGAGGCGGCGGGCGGTGTAGCGAATGGCCTCATCCCAGGTGACGGGGACAAACTTGCCGCCCTTCTCATAGCGGATCATCGGCTGGGTCAGGCGCGGGGTCAGCAGCCGGGTATCATTGAGAAAATCCCAGCCGTAATACCCCTTCAGGCAGAGCTGATCCTGGTTGGTGACGCCTGGGGCCGCCTCCGCGCGGATGATTTTATTGTTCTCAACAACCAGTTTTAATTTACAACCCGCACCGCAGTACGGGCAGACGCTAGTGATTTTTTTCATCAGTAACAGACCTGCTAAAAGTGAAAAGAGACCGAGGCTTACAGCATCAGCGAAGAGATATCGTCCAGCGCCGCGCGGCGGCGTTTTTCCAGACTCAGTTGTTCAAGCGCGTTGCGATCGATACAGACGATGGCGTTGGTCGGGCAGGCCTGAATGCAGGCCGGACCGTTCGGCTGGTGGTAGCAGAGGTCGCATTTGTTGGCTTCGGCCTTCTCCGACACCACGTTCAGCCCGGAGCCCATGCTGCGCACCACCGGTTTGACTACAACTTCCATGGCGCCGTAAGGGCAGGCGACCACGCAGGTTTTGCAGCCGATGCAGCGCTCCTGGTGAACGTGCACAAAGTCGTTATCCCGGGTGATGGCCCCGTTCGGGCAGACGCTGGCGCAGGGAGCGTCCTCGCACTGGCGGCACATGGTCGCCGTGGAGACGTTGACGCCTTTGATGACGTGAATACGCGGTAAGAAGGTTTGTGGCGTCAGCGAAGCGCAGTCCTGCTCTTCGTGGTGGGATACCACGCAGGCAACTTCACAGGTACGACAGCCGATGCATTTGCTGGCATCGGCGATGATGAAACGATTCATCCTTTATCTCCGGCATTGATAGTAAGCTCACCGGGGGATGCATAAAACGCGCCAAAAATTAAGTTAATGAAATTTAAGGGGTTTGTGTGAGGGCGGGGCTGTCGTCGTCATAAGTGACGATGACGGGTGACGTCTTTAAACCACATCTGCAGAAAGACTGCATTTTCGATTCAGTTGTATCCGCGAGATTGTTCTTTTAATCTGATGATAACTATACAAATATTTAAAAGGTTTATATATGGAATGGGGATGCACAAAATGTGGGGTGGAAATACCTCAGGAAAGAGAGTTCTGCGATACGTGTGAAGAAAAAAACCTCAGAAAAATTGGAGGATTTCTTTTTTTACCCCTCATAGGATTAGTGGTCGCTGCTGCTTCTTATCTGTTTGCAATGAATGATGCGTTTAAATTTATGACAGAAAATTATTCGCACCTGGAAATAAACGCAAAAATCTTCTTCATACTCTCTCTTGCTATTTATATCGGAGAGTTTTTATTTACCATCATCGTTCTTTCATTTTTCTTGAAAAAGAAAAAATCCCTACCAAAGTTGTTTATTTTATTTTTAATATCAGTCATCGCGACATTGTCATTAAATGTCTACATGCTTTACATATTCATCCCTGGCGTAAAAATTGGATACAATGAGCTTATCCCTATTTTTAGGAATATAATATCGGCTCTTATTTGGATCCCCTATTTCCTTAAATCAGTTCGTGTAAAAAGAACTTTTATCCACTAAGAAGCTGCATTCGTGGCTTCTCTTTATTGATTTTTGAACATGCATCTAGATGGGTGGCTGTCATCGACATAAGTGACGATGACAGCCGTGACGACTTTAAGTTAGGTGCTATAGCATTCCATGCCGGGCAAGCGAAGCGCCCCCAGCATGGCCTTTTTGGAAAGCTCCTCGCAAACTTCAAAGTAACCTTATGTAATTCAGGGTTAAGGCTTTTATTCCCGTTATCAGGCTCGTAAAGTGACTGCGTTGCGGCACATCCGCAATCGGGCGTAGGAACCCGAATTCTACAGAGCGACTTTTTTTGTCGCGACAGTGCATATCCCGTAAAATCACGGTGGCACTGGCGGAGCAGTCGCAAGACTGGCCGTTTTCTCTGTAGACGGTATTCCTACCTCCGTCAGTGCTACCTCCCTTGAGCGTAGGAACTCTTAGGGTGGTTAATTCAATTAATACAGAGAGGATGTCATTATGACTACTACCCCAACCCTGACTTACCCACAATCTGACGAACTGGTTATTCCCCTTTCCCTGACTACACCGCTTTCTGCTGCTGCGGATCTCTTTGAGACCGCCGATCGCTGCGCCGCGCTGGTGAGCGTATTGATCGAAACCGACGACCGTGCATCCCGCACTGCGCTCTGCGAAGGCCTACTGCACGCGCTGCGCCAGCTGCGTAAACTCTGTGATGCTGAACTCCCGCCGCACCTTTTCGCCCAGCTGATCGAGGGGGAAACACTCACCTCCTGCATGCCGGGCTGCTGGCAGGAAACTTCCCTCCAGGTGGACTACGCCCGGGCACTGACCCAAGCCATTCTGGGCGGCATGCTGCCCGACAGCGTCGAGAAAGAACTGGCGGGGCTGCTGCATGATTTGGTCTGGCTAATGAATGAGTTTGTGAAGGAGCCGTATATCACGGTGCACTAAGTGCGGCTGGATGTCGGTCAAGGCTGGCTGATTGTAGATAGTGATAAGGGGCTGTGGCGGGCCCCTGAATACGTTTGTGGATGGGGTTAGCGCTGAGGTCCGGGTGGTTTTTTTATCAGCTAGCAACATCGGATATTATGTATGAGAAATAATGAATGTCTGTTAAGAGCGAAAAGTGGACACTAGATTATGGAATATTGAGCAAGAAGGGATTTTCAGATACAGTTCAATAATCCATAGACATCTATATTGACGTATTGATTATGCTTCGTTTAACTAAAACCCCAGCAATGCTTTTCTCAAAAAAAATAAAAAATATTGCCATCATCCAGCTGATTGAAAAAGATCTAGATAAATTATACTCATTCGAGGGCGGTGATATTAAAAATAATAATACTAAAAAGAATTATTTATATCAGTCTTATGTTGTTCACCTGATGGCCGGTTGGCAAGAATTCCACAAAAACTTGATAGAATATGCTTTTTCTGCTTTAGAAAAGAAAAGCGGTAGCAATAGCATGAGTGAGATAGCTAGATGGAGAATTAATGATTTACTAAAAAAATTTAATACCCCTAATACAGAAAATGTGAATAATCTTTATAAAAACTCGTTTGGAATATCAAACGTATCACAGAGTTGGATTTTTGAAAATGTCAATAATAAAGCGGCTATAGAATTGTTAAATAAAGTATTGCTGGCAAGACATCAAATCGCTCACAAAGGTGTTTCTATCGATCAGTTAAGTTACAACGTAAACTTTGAAAACATGGAAATTATCTATAGAATGGCATGTGCAACAGAGAGACATGTATTTACATCATTAAATATTGAATAATTTCCGAATGAGATATTTTTCGGGCTTTCGCCGTTTAATATCAATAAGGTCTGCTTTTAGCACACAGCGGACAGTACAGTTATCCGTGTGGTCCGCTATGAGCTATGAGTTCAACGGGGGCTAACAAACAGTAACTGCCATGTTCAGATCTTGGTGAGAAAAGATTTTGTATTGAAAAGCACGCACTTCAGTTGAGTTTTCCTAGGAACTAAATTGGGGAGATGGGGTTGATTATGTTAGTAAGATGAATCGGCATTGCCGGATGTTTTAAGTGATATGGGAGATGTTACATGAATTGATATATCGATTTTTAAACGTTTCCAGAATCAGGATTTTGATGAATTGTAATTAATGCTATTACATTAATCATTGTTTACATGCCTTGCTAACTTAAATCTGATTAGTCAAATTACGTCCTATTGTTTAAATCAGGATAACAGTTGTTTCATAAATGTTGTTATGTATGTATCGAAATTAATAAGAATATCTGGTTCGAATTTTGATAAATAAACTAGTAATGAGAGAATGAAAGGCATAATTGATAAGATTAAAAAAATAACCATTACTAAGTTAAGCTTATCAGCCTGCGAAAAAAGATCTCTTTTGTGGGAGGATATAAGTTCTGACAGTTCGCCAGATTTAGCTGACTTTGTATGGCTAAATAAAGCATCTATAGATGCTCTTATCGAATAAAGAACCTTTCTTTGATCTTGAATAGTAAAGAGTATTAATAGCGATGTGATTGCGACACCAATTAACGTAAGAATACTTTCAAACTTTTGTGATGACTTTAAAATAGCAAGGGCAACACCTATGGAAATCGGAAGTCCGAAAAGCTTCCCTGAAATAGAGGATAGTGTGCTTGATATTTTGCTTGAAACCGACATGTAATTTTCGGCAGCTTCTTTTTTTTGTTTTAGAAATGAAAAGTTTGTTAAATAACATTCAAAATTGCCGTAATATGTCTCTTTAAGAAGTTCCCAGTGCTTAATCAGGTTATTAAAGTTATCATCCTCCCTATCCACTTCTCTTAACACCTCAATTAATGAAACTCTAAACATTGATTGTTTTTCTTGAACGTGAGCATTATCATTTTCATGATTATTGATGTTATTAAAGACTGATAAATCTACTGTAGGATAAGAAGCATTCTCTATTGATATATTGGGCTCAATCACAATTGGCGGTATTTTTTTAGAGCTTCCGATATCAATAAATACAATTTTAAGACGGCCATTGTCATCAATGCGATCAATGTAGTTTGCTAGTTTACTAAGTTCATTTATAAACTGAGATAATATTAATGTATTTTTAATTTTTTCATTGTTTGTCTTTTCTCCAAAAACATAATCTTCTAGGACAAGGTATACATTCTCGACATCTAACCCCATGTTCAATTTATTATCAAATGATAAAAAAACATCAAGTGAGTCTACAAACTGAAAGTCACCACCAGGCAAAGAAACTTTCAGTATTACTTCTTTATTATTATCAATATTGGTCGGGAAACTATCACCGAAATAGGTCCCGACACTCAAACCATCAAATGATATTTCAAAATCTGAGAGCATTGGATTATGTTCATCCCATAACTCTTTTAGCTGTATAAGATTATCTTTAAGTTTTCCCTCAAAAACAAATTGAGAATCAGCCATCGGAGGTCTACCTAGCCCACGATATAAATTGACTAATTTTTCAAATTGTTGGGCGCACATAATTATCCTCTCTCTTTAAGTACAGCTTCTAACTTTTGTATGGTAATATCGTCTAATTTCGATATTATCAGTTTTTTATCAGCTCGATTATACTGGATGACTGATCCTGGAGTTGTACCGAAAAAGCGCTTTTCAAAGTTTAATTCCCACCCATTTGACTTGGCTTTTACTTTAGCACGCCTGCCGAGTACAGTTCTGTTAATAGAAAACTCTATCGGTAGTCCAATTTCTTCACTATTAAGGTAAGTTATAAAATTATCCATATGTTCATGCTTTTCTGCAGGAACTATACCTCTAACTGCATGATCGATTTCGGCAAGAGATGCTAATTTACCATCTTCTTTTAATGTTAAGTAATTGAGTACAGCATCATATGCTTGATTTTTATACGCAGTTAAATCTTTGTTCGCTTCGAAGTATTTTTTTACTCCATTAAGTGCCCCATCAGTGGCTTTAGCAGAGGGAACACTATCTGAACACCCTAAGGCTGCTACAAAATATCCTGAGGCATCTTGATTTATTTTAGGACTGACGAAGGCGAGATAGGTAGGTTTCTCTTCTTCCGGTAATACTTCATATTGATGGTATCTATCAAAGTTTACCCTTGCAGCTTGGTGTATCTTAGCCATATCTATTTGAACAGTTCCTACCGGCTTTAAATTTTTATCTAGCCGTAAAGCTTCTTTTTGCTTAACCATCGTAATAAGCATGAAGTTAGAGGTACCATTTGTGTAATGAGCAAAGACTATTGCTCCACCAGATGCGGCAACTCTTGAAGGATCTTTTGCTTGCCGGGTAAGTTCATTCATACAAATTGTTGAAAATGTATGAAATGAATCAGACTCTGCCCTACCGTTGTAATAGTCTTGGAAGGCATTTGGTACCTTGTAAGTAGGATCCTCAACATCAAAAGTACCTCTTGCTGCTTGGTTTTCTTTCTTTCCAATTAAGTCATTTAAGGATTTTACTAATTCCTGCACATACTTGTCATCTGTAGGCAGAACTTGCTTAATAATATTCTCAACGCGCTGTTTTCCACTTTCTTTTACAAGTTCGTGTATAACACAATGCCTTAACTGAAATGCCATTTTTCACCCATTGTCAATATATCACCGTAGTGATTGATATACTCATAAAAAGATTGAAAGAACTATTTCAACCAGGAAAAATCCGCATTGCAGATATTGTAATCTTTATGGCTAGGTGTACAAAGTTTTTTTTGCATACATGAACAAAGCGACAGTTTTTAGGGATTCAGAGGCTTTCCTGCATAAATCAGAGTTAGTCGGCAGGATGGCTACTGTTGGCACAACTGTCATGTGATCCGAACGCTATGCGTTATAACTAATTGCGCCATCTGCCTCAGTACTTCACCATTTCTATCGCTTCACCCACACACGCATTCTAGATCCCCCTGATCTGTCCCTACACATTATGCAGAAAGATTGAACAGTTCCCGCTTCTGGTATATAGCGGACGAGCTAACTAAGCTGAAGGTCCGCTGTGAGCGATAAGTAGCAAAAATAACTAGAAGGCGCTTGTTTCCCCCATCGGAAGCAAAATACAAAATTAGTCATATATTTATGATCCAATACCCGGATAATGATTTTGTGATAAAATCATATTTTCAAAGGTGCTTTTTGTAAATCTAATATTATGAGTCAACATTTCTCCATTACACCATTTATCTATTTCATATCCGTCATCACGCAAGACATTTTTTTGTTCGTTTGTTAACTCCAGTTCACCGGGGCCAATGTAACTAAACACATTTTGAGGTTTTGTTACCAATTTTTTATAATGATATTTGCCTTGTTTAAAAGACATAATATCCTTTTGGATAATTAAATCTGATTCATAATAGGATATAAGAGTATCATAAGTCATTATCTTTATGTTACTTTGCTCTGAAATAAGATTTATATAATCACTTCTCTCTGTTGAATTTTTTTCACATGAACGTCCATATATTAATTCAAAGCAGAAATTGATTTTATTTCTACGCATGACTGGCGGTACTAGTAAAGGTTCAAGTTGTTTAATAACTTCCTGTCGGTGGTTGTTTAAATATGTCTGCCAACTACGAACTTGATTCAAAGCCTCATTGAATTTAGATGTGGCATTTACTTGGTTTTTGGCGTTTGTGAACATCGTCTTTTCAGGTAGTTCAAGTTCAACGAAAACGACATTCCAACGGTCAGAGCTTTTGGATATATAAACGTAGTCTGTAATGTATCTATTTCCCAGTGGGAACTTAGAGATTATAGCTCCTAGATTAACCTGATGATTCAGACGGTGTGGAGTGGGAATTAGTTCGGCATTATCCTCTAAGAAATTTTGTATTTCCTGCTCTTTTTTAGTCCCATCTTCTTGCGGCGCATCGATTATCTGTTTAAATTTTTCTATAAGATCATGGTCTCTCAAAATTTTCCCCATTGATTAGATAATAAATAGGTTAACAACTGGAATTATCCTTTGGATACGAAATATACAAGGCATTAATCTTTGAAAAAGATAACTACTTTTTTCATCTTAATCAAACAGATAATCTGGTTTTTTGATCTCAGCGAGAAAAATACTTGTTAGTTTTAAGTTAACAATGTACGTTCCTAGCACAAATCGGCCGCAACAATAATCACCAGCTTCCTCAACATATTAAACACAGACCTTTGAAAATTCCGATACACTTATGGATTGATAAAGGCTGAGAACTTAGCTTTTTAAGCGGCTCTTCTTTCCGCCTCACAGTAGTGTTTGTTACCGTTGCTGGTTGATCTCTTTAACGCCGTGCCATCCTACACAAATTCCATATGCAGCCTACATTTTTACCTTGCCAGCGTTATGGCTCAGCAAGGTATGCATTTATTTTAGCCCTGATTATCCGCCTCTGCTCGCCCCATTAATCCTGCTCGTTCCAGCGGCCAGAAATGCAACTACCCGTTTCCGTGGTTTCGTGGTATCCGGAAGGCTTTAACGGCACACAACCTGCCACCAAGCTGACCACAACTGCAAGCATGAACATTTTCTTTACCAATTGGCCCAATTACTAAATTCTTAGTCCCATCCACCCGTCAAAATGGGTACAGAAAAAAGAGCCCGCAAACCTGCGAACTCTTTTCACAAAACGCTGTTATTTGGGGAACCTCACAACTCCCCAAACCCCAGCACCCCATCCCTCTCCGCCAGGCTTGCGTAAACCTTCTCAACCGCTCCCTTCACCGCCTCCGTCATCGGATAATAAAACCCAACAATATCCGGCTGAACCCCCAGGAATATCACCTCCCCAACATCCCCCCGTAGCTGCTCCACCAGGTAGTTGAGCGGCATGTTGTGGGTCGTCATCATAAACATCTCGGCGATGTCGTCCGGGTCGATGCGGCGGATCTCGCCGGGGTTGAGCCCCATATCCGTCGCATCGACAATCAGCAGCCTCGCCGGACGCAGTTCGCGGATCGCCACTACCTCGTTTTCCGGAGCGCTGCCGCCGTCGAACACTATCCAGTCGCCGCGCGGCGCGGCCTGGCACATCTCCGCCAGCAGCGGGCCGGCGCCGTCGTCGCCCATCATGCTGTTGCCGACGCAGAGTAAAACATCAGTCACGTTGTCTCCTCACCATCAGATAGATGGCGTTTTCCTGGTGGATGGCGTGGAGCATGGCGAGCATCTCGCGGCTCCACGCCTGCTGCTGCGCGGTCTGGCGCGCAAGAGCCGCGTGAAAGGCGTTCGCCAGCATCGTTATATGATTACTGTCGATGACGATCTCCCCGTAGCGCGGCACGCCCTCCATTTTGCGCCGCGCCTCGCTGCCCGCCTCCAGGGTGGCGATCCACGCCAGATAGTCATCCCAGGGGCAGGTGAGCACCGCCGACAGGCAGTCGATCACCCCCAGATGGTGGCCGATAGCCAGCCCGTAGTAGATCACCTGCTGGGCGTCGGCGGGGGTGTCGTCACTTTCGTCGATGAACTTGCGGCTGAGCTGGCTGAAAATTACCGATTCACCCATCAGACACGCTCCTGCCCGACCACCTCGATAAGGTTGCCCACGATCTCGGTCAGGCGCGGATCGTTCTCCTGGGCCAGCCAGGCCGCCACGCTCCCTTCGCCCTCCAGCAGATGGCGCATAAAGTCGTCGGCGATCTGGCGGCCATAGCGGTAGCCCGCCAGGCGGCGCGCGGCACGGTCGACGCGCACCCGCAGGGGCTGCACCATCTCCGGATGCAGCAGTTCGGCGGGCTGGTTGTCCAGGTTGCCCGGCTCGCGGGCGTGGATTTTTTGCTCCAGCAGCCCCAGCGCCATGGCAAAGCCGTACAGCGTGGCGGCAGGGGAGGGCGGGCAACCGGGGATATAAACGTCAACCGGGACGATTTTGTCGGTGCCGCCCCATACGCAGTACAGGTCGTGGAAAATGCCGCCGGAGTTGCCGCAGGCCCCGTAGGAGATGCAGATTTTTGGATCCGGGGCCGACTCCCAGGCGCGCAGCGCCGGGGAGCGCATCGCACGGGTCACCGCGCCGGTAAACAGCAGAATGTCGGCGTGGCGCGGGGAGGGCACCACCTTAATGCCAAAGCGCTCGGTGTCGAAAATGGGCGACAGGGTGGCGAAGATCTCGATTTCACAGCCGTTGCAGCCGCCGCAGTCCACCCGGTAGACGTAGGCCGAGCGCTTGATGTTTTTCAGCAGCGCGGTCTTCATGCGGGCGATGGACTCGTCCACCGTGACCGGGACCGGCATCCCCTGTTCGTCACGCGGCCCTAATAGTTCGCTCATCGCGTCGCTCCCTTCATTTCACGGATTAGCTGGATTTTTTCTGAAGGCGCAAGCCCCTGCAGGCGCTTGCAGTCCGGGCAGGTTTCAAAGCTCTCGCGGTGCGACTCCGCCCGCTTGTCCCCGTTGTGGCGCAGGATCGCAATCGCGTAATCAATCTCTTTTTGTACCGCGTAGGGGCGTTCACACACCCGGCAGTGGCAGATGTCAAAGCGCGACTGCTGGAGGAAATCGGCCTTGCTCCACACCGCCAGCTCGTACTCCTGAGAGAGGGTGATGGCGGTGGTGGGGCAGACCTCCTCGCAGCGCCCGCAGAAGATGCAGCGCCCGAGGTTGAACTGCCACGCCAGCTGGCCGGTGAGCAGGTCGGTCTCCACCGTCAGGGCGTTCGACGGGCAGGCGTTGACGCAGGCCGCGCAGCCGATGCACTGCTTAGGGTCGTGCTCCGGCTTGCCGCGCATATTTTTATCAACCGCAATCGGCTGGAGCGGGTAGGACTCCGTCACCGTACCGGTTTTGATCACTTTTTTGATAAAGGTAAACA
>DKMV01000139.1:0-22068 GCA_002469605.1 Leclercia sp. UBA7405 | reverse complement strand
CTTTTTTGATAAAGGTAAACATGGATGCTCCGGTTTATTTCAGCGGCGAGTTCTTGCGTTCGATGCTGTAGCGTTCCAGCTCTTTGTAAGGCACCACCTTGCTCTTCTTCTTGCGCACGTCGACCACCGTCATGCGGTCGGTGCAGGAGTAGCAGGGGTCAAGGCTGCCGATAATCAGCGGCGCGTCGGAGACGGTATTGCCGCGCAGCATATAGCGCAGCGTCGGCCAGTTGGCGTAGGTGGCCGCCCGGCAGCGCCAGCGCCAGAGCTTCTGGTTGTCGCCGGTCATGCTCCAGTGGATGTCATCTCCGCGCGGCGCCTCGCTAAAGCCCAGCGCAAAACGGTTCGGAATATAGGTAAAGCCCTCCACCATCAGCGGGCCGCCCGGCAGGTTGTCCAGCCCGTAATCGATCATGTTCAGGGCGGTAAAGACCTCGTTGATGCGCACCTTCAGGCGGGAGATGACGTCGCAGCCCTGCTCGGAGTGAACCTCCATCGGCAGCAGGCCGTAGCCAACGAACGGGTGATCGGCACGGGTGTCGCGGGCGTGGCCGCTGGCGCGCACCATCGGGCCGACGTTGCTGAAGTCGCGGGCGATCTGCGGATCGAGGCGGCCGATGCCCACCGTGCGCTGCTCGATGTTCGGGGTGCTCATCAGGATATCCACCAGATCCTGCACGTCGCGGCGCATCTGCTGCGCCAGCAGGCGGGTGGCGATCATGTCCTCTTTCAGCATGTCGCGACGAATGCCGCCAATCAGGTTCAGGCCGTAGGTTTTGCGCGCCCCGGTGAGGATCTCCGCCATCTTCATCGAGGTCTCGCGCACGCGGAAGAACTGCATAAAGCCGGAGTCAAAGCCGACGAAGTGGCAGGCCAGCCCGAGGTTCAGCAGATGCGAGTGCAGGCGCTCCACCTCCAGCAGGATGGCGCGGATCATCTGGGCGCGTTCCGGCACCTGGATCCCCATCGCGTTCTCCACCGAGGTGGTGTAGGCGGTGCTGTGGGCAAAGCCGCAGATGCCGCACACGCGATCGGAGAGGAAGGTCACTTCGTTGTAGCCCATGCGGGTTTCGGCCAGCTTCTCCATGCCGCGATGGACGTAGAACAGGCGGTAGTCGGCGTCGATAATGTTCTCGCCGTCCACGAACAGGCGGAAGTGGCCCGGCTCGTCGGAGGTAACGTGCAGCGGGCCGATGGGCACCACGTTGTTTTTCTTGTCGCCAAGTTCGTTAATAAACTCGTAGGTCTCTTTATCGGTGGTGGGGGCCGGGCGCTGGCGGTAATCCATGCTGTCTTTACGCAGCGGGTAGAGCTCGTCCGGCCAGTCGTCCGGCAGCACCAGGCGGCGCTCGTCCGGCAGGCCGACCGGGATCAGGCCGTACATATCGCGCACTTCGCGCTCGCCCCAGACGGCTGCGGGCACGCGCGGCGTAACCGAGGGGAACTCCGGCTTATCGGCATCCACTTCGACGCGCACGGTTATCCAGCAGCGGGTGCCCTGCTCCATCGAGAGCACGTAATAGACGGCGTAGCTGCCGCAGAGCTGGCGCTCATCGTTGCCAAACAGCACCGACAGCCAGCCCCCCTGTTTGTAGTACAGGAACTCGACCACTTCCGGCAGGTAGTTGATTTTCACCGTGACGGTGATTTGATCTTTGGTCTGCCATGCCTCATCCAGCACCACGCCAGGGAAGGCCTGATGCAGGGCGGCGAGATAGTGTTGACCAACTTTTTCTTCAAACATGGTTATTCTCTACAGTCACGCCGCCAGCACGGAGACGAAAGCTAAAAAGGCCAGACCAAAACCGGCCCAGGTAATGCGCGAGGTGGCGTTAAAACGCAGGCGCGCCATGCTGTTCTCAAACAGGGCAATCACCAGCACGCCAGCCACCAGCTTGATCGCCGCAATGACCACCGCCAGCAGCAGGCCGCTAACGGAAAACTGCGTCATCTGCCCCCAGGGGATAAACACCCCGACGAACATTTGCAGCACCACCAGCTGTTTCAGGCTGATACCCCACTTGAGCAGGGCAAAGCCCGCACCGCTGTACTCGGACAGCGGGCCCTCCTGCAGCTCCTGTTCGGCTTCGGCGAGATCAAAGGGCAGCTTGCCCATCTCGATAAAGGTGGCGAAGGCGCAGGCGCAGAGGGCCAGAATCAGCGTCAGGGAGTGGGCCACCGGCCAGTGCCAGATGGTCGCGGCCACCGCGCTGATGTGGGTGCTGCCCGCCACCTGGGCGGCGACCCACAGGCCAAGCAGCAGGATCGGCTCCACCAGCACGCCTAGCATCGCCTCGCGGCTGGCGCCGATGGCGGTGAAGGGGCTGCCGGTATCCAGCCCGGCGATGGCAAAGAAGAAGCGCGCAATGGCGAAGAGATAAATCAGAGTAATGAGATCGCCAAGCGGCGGCAGCGGCGAGGCGAGGGTGACCACCGGCAGCGCGCTGGCGATGGCGACCATTACCGCCACCATCACAAAGGGCGTCAGGCGGAACACCCAGCCGGAGGCGGCGGGCGCCACGCTCTGGCGGCCCAGCAGCTTAATCAGGTCGCGATACTCCTGGAAGATATCCGGCCCGCGGCGGGTATGCAGCCGGGCACGCGCCACGCGGGTAATGCCGGCCAGCAGCGGCGCAAGGGCAAACAGCACCAGCGCCTGAATCAGGGCGTAGATCAGGGTCATTTTCCGACTCCTTGTGAGACAACCACTACCACCAGCACCGCCAGCTCCAGCAGCGCGATACGGTGGAACACTAAGGCCGTGCGTTCACCCTGCCAGCCCGGAATAAAGCGCACCGGGTTCAGCCATTTGCGCAGCTTCAGCACCGGCGCAAAAGCCTCTTTTACCGGCATCGCGAAGCCGTGGGCGGTAATAACCATTGAGTCCTCATGATCGTAACCGCACACCCAGGCCATGCCGCGAGAGCGGTTCGCCAGGCGATCGCCTTTGAACAGCACCATCACGATAAAGGGCAGCAGCAGGCCGGCGAGCAGCAACAGCGTAATCATCGGCTGCGAGACGGTGCTTACCGTGCCGCCGTTCACCGGGAACATCTGGCTAATGAGCGGCAAAAACCACGGCGCCGCCACCCCGCCCGCTACGCAGCAGAGCGCCGCCAGCCCGGTGCTGAAGGTCATCAGCCAGGGGGCGTCAGCGGCGTTTTGCGCTTCAGGCGTGCGCGGTGCGCCAAGGAAAGTAACGCCATAGACTTTCGCCATGCACATCACCGCCAGCGCGCCGGTGATCGCCAGCCCCACCGCCAGCAGCGGTCCCAGCAGGCGGGCAATAAAGAGGTCATGCGTGCCGAGGTTAAAGAAGGACTGATAAATCACCCACTCGCCGGCAAAGCCGTTGAGGGGCGGCAGCGCCGCCATTGCCATCAGCCCCACCAGCATGGCCAAAGAGATAAGCGGCATTTTTTTGCCGATACCCCCCAGCTTCTCGATATCGCGATAGCCGGTGCGATACCAAACCGCCCCCGCGCCGAGGAAAAGGGTGCTCTTAAACAGGCCGTGGTTAATCAGATGGTAGAGCCCGCCGGTGAAGCCCAGCGCAATCAGCAGGTTGCTTTGCAGCGCGATACCGGTCACGCCCGCGCCGAGGCCGAGCAGGATAATGCCGATGTTTTCCAGGGTGTGGTACGCCAGCAGGCGCTGAATGTTGTGCTCCATCAGGGCGTACAGCCCGCCGGTGAAGGCGGTGAGCATCCCCAGCAGCAACAGCAGCACCCCCAGCCACAGGGGAGGGTAAACCCCGCTCAGGCAAATCGTCAGCATGCCGTACAGCCCCACCTTCATCACCACCGTGGAGAAGAGCGCGGCAGCCGGGGCGCTGGCGTTGGCGTGGGCCTGCGGGGCCCAACCGTGCAGGGGAATGACCCCGGCCAGCAGGCCAAAGCCCGCCAGCCCCGGTAGCCAGACGCTGGCGCCCGGCGCCAGCTCGTTCGCCTGGGATGCCATCACCGCAAAGTCCAGCGAGCCGTAAAACTGCCACGCCTGCCAGCAGGCAAGCGCCAGCAGCAGCGTTCCCAGACGGCCAAGCACAAACCAGAGCTTGCCGGACTGGGCGCAGCCGGTTAGGAACGCGGCGCACAGGGCCATAATCTCGGCCATCACCACCAGCCAGCCGAGGTTATCGGCCGCAATGGCCACCACGGCAGCGGCCATCAGCAGGTTCATCAGCGGGCCGTGGCTTTTGGCCTGCGGATGGCGGGACCAGGCGATGGTAAAGAGACCGATAAAGCAGGCCGGCAGGCCGATGGCGATAAGCCACACCGCCCGGATGCCCGTCAGTTGCACTCCCACCTGTAGCCAGGGGATATCGGCGTGCAGCGTATGGAACTG
This sequence comes from Leclercia sp. UBA7405, assembly GCA_002469605.1. Lineage (GTDB taxonomy): Bacteria > Pseudomonadota > Gammaproteobacteria > Enterobacterales > Enterobacteriaceae > Enterobacter. The sequence continues at coordinate 17,724 of DKMV01000139.1, read as the reverse complement.
GGGGGCGGCCAGCAGGGCGCTAAACCCTGCCGCCGTTGTCAGGGCGCTGGCAAGCGCGCAGCCCGCCCCGGCAATCGCGCCGCTTGCGGGCCGGTTCGCGCAAAAGAGCAGGGCCAGCACGGCGCCGATGAGGTACACCCCCAGCGCCTGGTTAAGTAATGAAAAGGCGTTCATCAGCGCTCTCCTTGTTGCGACTGGAACAACGACAGATCGCCCAGATCCGTAAACACGGTGAGCTCACGCTTGCGCTTGCTGGCGCGGGCGATATCGTCATTGCTCACCAGATAGAGGGATTTGGTCGGACAGGTACGAACGCACGCCGGGCCATCTTCGTCGAAGTAGCAGAGGTCGCACTTCACCGCGATGGCGCGCACGCCCGGCACCCAGTCGAGGAACGGGCTGACGCGAGCGGGGGCCGGTGGGGCCATAGGTGCTTTGCTGGTATTGCTGTTGGCGGGGATAGCCAGCGGGCGGCTCCCGGCAAACTCTATTGCCCCAAACGGGCAGGCGATGCCGCACAGCTTGCAGCTTACGCACAGGCTCTCATTCAGCTGGATGGCGCCGTCAATGCGGGTGATGGCGTTAACCGGGCAGACCTGGGCGCAGGGGGCATCTTCGCAGTGGTGGCACAGCTGCGGCGCGGACTCATTCCGGTTACGCATCACTTTCAGCCGCGGCTGGCTTTGCAAGCCATGCAGGCGGTGGTTCTCTGAGCAGGCCGCCTCACAGGTGTGGCAGCCAATACACAGAGCGGGATCGGCAATTACAAAACGATTCACCTGGTTTCCTCTGGTGATAGTCATTTTTGACGAAAGGTGTCGAAAACGTCATTTTCGACACCTGACGACGGCGTATTCAGGCGGCGGCGTGGTGTTGTGCCAGGCTCGCCAGGGTCAGCGACTCGCCGCGCGTGGTGGCCTGAAAAATGGCGCTATAAATGCCGCTGATTATGTTGAGGAAATGGTTCAGCACCGCCTCGCGCTCCTCAATGTTAATGCTGCCGTCCAGCACGCCATCGTCGCCCAGGCGGGCGCGGCCAATCACCACGCGGTTCTCATCGTCACGCGCTTCAACGCTGTAGTTGAAGATGTGGCCGTTAAAGGCCTGCTCGGGGGTGACGCGAATAAGGAAATGGTCAAACAGCCAGAAGGCCAGCCCGTCATCCGTGCCGCTGGCGGGGGTGAGGTGCAGGCTGGCTTTCGAGAGGGTAACGGCCTGAATCAGAGAGTTGCCGTAGCGATTCCAGTGGGCGCGCAGCACGCGCTGCTGTCCGGCGATAAAATGTGCTTGCTCACTTAATTCGGAAAGGTTCATGGGTAATACCTAATGCTCTGTTTACAAAGATGTCAGCATTAAGCACGTTCCATGCCAATTTTTAATTGGTTGATTATATTGAAAAATATAATTTAAGCGCGGCGCAATAACACAAAATGACATGTCATTTCGTCATCTTTGCCAGCAGCTATTCAGCGCTTTTAAAGTCCTTACAAGAAACATGGCATCAATATTGCTATACCCGGTAAGACTTACACCGGAACGAGCATCATGCACGAAATCACCCTCTGCCAGCAGGCGCTGGAATTAATTGAACAGCAGGCGCAGCAGCACCGCGTCAAGCGGATCACAGGCGTATGGCTACGCGTCGGCGCCTTTTCCTGCGTGGAAAGCAGCGCGCTGCAGTTCTGCTTTGAGCTGGTCTGCCGGGGCAGCGTCGCCGAAGGCTGCGAATTGCACCTGGAAGAGCAGCAGGCGGAATGCTGGTGCCGGGACTGCCAGAAGTATGTCCAGCTTTTAACCCACCGCGTGCGGCGCTGCCCGACCTGCGGCGGCAGCGATTTACATATCGTTGCCGACGACGGGCTGCATATCACCCGTCTGGAATTTGAACAGGAGTAAATCATGTGTACCACCTGCGGTTGCGATCGGGGCAACCTCTATATTGAAGGCGACGAGCGTAATCCCCACTCCGCGTTTCGCAGCGCCCCTTTTGCGCCAGCCCGCCGCCCGCCGCAGCGGATCATTCGCGTAGAGGCGGGGGATTTTACCCCCGCAGAGCACCCTTCCGGCCAGCTTGATTACGGCCAGGGCGAAGCCGGCACCCACGCGCCCGGCCTCAGCCAGCGCAAAATGGTTGAAATTGAGATCGATGTGCTGAGCAAAAATAACCAGATTGCCCGCCACAACCGGGAGCGCTTTCGCAGCCAAAAACAGCTGGCGCTAAACCTGGTCTCCAGCCCCGGCTCCGGCAAAACCACCCTGCTGACGGAAACTCTTATGCGGCTCCAGCAGCGCGTCCCCTGCGCGGTGATCGAAGGGGATCAGCAAACGGTTAATGACGCGGAGCGGATCCGCGCCACCGGCACTCCGGCGATCCAGGTCAATACCGGTAAAGGGTGCCACCTGGACGCCCGGATGATCGAAGACGCAATGCAGCGCCTGCCGCTGGCAGAGGGCGGCATTATGTTTATCGAAAACGTCGGTAACCTGGTCTGCCCCGCCAGCTTCGATCTCGGCGAACGCCACAAGGTGGCGGTGCTCTCGGTGACCGAGGGCGAAGATAAGCCGCTGAAGTATCCCCATATGTTTGCCGCCGCCTCGGTGATGCTGCTGAACAAGGTCGATCTGCTGCCGTACCTTAACTTTGACGTTGAGAAGTGCCTCGCCGCCGCCCGGGAGGTGAACCCGGAGATTGAGATCCTGCAGATCTCCGCCACCCGCGGTGACGGCATGGACGCCTGGCTTGCCTGGCTGGAGGCGCAGCGATGTGCATAGGCGTTCCCGGTAAAATCAGTGCGATACAAGAGGGCATGCAGGCCAAAGTGGAGGTCTGCGGCGTGATGCGCGATGTGGATCTGACCCTGGTCGGCACCCATGACGAGAACGGCCACAGCCGCCTCGGCCAGTGGGTGCTGGTGCACGTGGGCTTCGCCATGAGCGTGATTAATGAAGAGGAGGCGCTGGACACCCTCGCCGCGCTCCAGAATATGTTTGACGTCGAGCCGGACGTCGGCCCGCTGCTGTTTGGCGAGGAGGCCCGCTAATGCGCTTTGTTGATGAATATCGCGATCCGGACAAGGTGATGCAGCTGATCGCGACCCTGAAGGCCCGCGCCGGATTAGTACCCTATACCCCGCAGCGCCCGCTGCGCATCATGGAGGTGTGTGGCGGCCATACCCACGCCATCTTTAAGTTCGGGCTGGACAGGCTTCTGCCCGAAAATATTGAATTTATCCACGGGCCCGGCTGCCCGGTGTGCGTCCTGCCGATGGGGCGCATCGACACCTGCATTGAGATTGCCAGCCGGCCAGAGGTGATTTTTTGCACCTTTGGCGACGCCATGCGCGTGCCGGGGAAAAACGGCTCGCTGCTGGACGCCCGAATGCGCGGCGCGGACGTGCGCATTATCTACTCGCCCGCCGATGCCCTGAAGCTGGCGCAGCAGAACCCGGATCGTAAGGTGGTCTTTTTCGGCCTTGGGTTCGAAACCACCATGCCCGCCACCGCCCTGACCCTGCGCCAGGCGAAGGCGGCTGGCGTGCAGAACTTCTACTTTTTCTGTCAGCACATCACCCTGATCCCGGTGCTGAAAAGCCTGCTGGAGCAGCCGGAAAACGGCATCGACGCTTTTCTGGCGCCGGGCCACGTCAGCATGGTGATCGGCACCCACGCCTACGATTTTATCGCGGCGCAGCACCGGCGGCCGCTGGTGGTGGCGGGCTTTGAGCCGGTCGATCTCCTGCAGGGGGTATTAATGCTCCTTGAGCAAAAAATCGCGGGCGATAGCCGGGTCGAAAATCAGTATCGCCGCATCGTGCCGGACGCGGGCAACGCCGTGGCGCAGGCCGCCATCCGGGAGGTATTTGCGGTGGATGGCGACAGCGAGTGGCGCGGGCTGGGCATTATCAACCAGTCGGGCGTGCATCTGACCGATGCCTACCGCGCCTTTGACGCCGAGCGCCACTTCCAGCCTCGGGCCCAAAGCACCTGCGACGATCCGCAGGCCCGCTGCGGTGAGGTGCTGACCGGGCGCTGTAAACCGGCCCAGTGCCCGCTGTTTGGCGGCAAATGCACCCCGCAAAGCGCCTTTGGCGCGCTGATGGTCTCATCCGAAGGGGCGTGCAGCGCCTGGTATCAGTACCGTTCTCAGGAGTGTGAAAGTTGAAACAGATAACCCTCGCCCACGGCAGCGGTGGACAAGCCATGCAGCAGCTGATCGGCGAGCTTTTTATGCGCGCCTTCGCCAACCCGCTGCTGGCCGAGCAGGAAGATCAGGCGCGTATTCCGCTGCATGAGCTGACCGCCTGCGGCGACCGGCTGGCCTTTTCCACCGACAGCTACGTGATCGATCCGCTCTTCTTCCCCGGCGGCGATATCGGCAAGCTGGCGGTGTGCGGCACGGCGAACGACGTGGCGGTGAGCGGGGCGATCCCCCGCTGGCTCTCCTGCGGGTTTATCCTGGAGGAGGGGCTGGAGATGGCAACCCTTGAGCGCATCGTCGCCAGTATGGCCGCCGCCGCCGCCGCGGCCGGGATCCAGATTGTGACGGGTGATACCAAAGTGGTGCCGCGCGGCGCGGCGGATAAGGTGTTTATTAATACAGCAGGTATCGGTACTATTCCCACCGGGCTACACTGGGGCATGCGCCAGATTCAGCAGGGCGATCTGCTGCTGGTCAGCGGCACCCTTGGCGATCACGGAGCGACCATCCTGAACCTGCGCGAAGGCTTAGGCCTGGAGGGCGATTTGCAGAGCGACTGCGCCGTACTGACGCCGCTGATTCAGGCGCTACGCGCGGAGCCTGGCGTGCGCACCCTGCGGGACGCCACGCGCGGCGGCGTGAACGCCGTCGCCCATGAATTTGCCGCCAGCAGCGGCTATGGGATTGAAATAGACGAGGGCAGCCTGCCGGTGAAATCCGCCGTGCGCGGCGCCTGCGAGCTGCTGGGGCTGGATCCCCTTAACTTTGCCAACGAAGGCAAGCTGGCGATTGTGGTGGAACGCCAGGCGGCGGAGCGCGTGCTGGCCCTGCTGCGCCAGCATCCACTTGGCGAGCATGCGGCAATTATCGGCGAGGTGGTGGAGCGCAAAGGGGTACGCCTTACCGGCCTGTACGGGGTGAAACGCACGCTTAATTTGCCCCATGCTGAACCGCTACCCCGTATTTGCTGATCCCGGCCCTTACTTTTCTGGATACTCTGGATAGAACGCATGTCGTATACACCCACGAACGATCCCATCGATCAGGGATTGTTCGATATAACCCGTACTTTGCTGCAACAGCCGGATCTCTGCGCTCTGGCGCAGGCGCTTACCCAGCACGTCCGGCAGATAAAGCTGGCGGATCGCGTCAATATTCTGCTCTGGCAGTCAGAGCAGCGGCGAGTTTACCTTTACGGCACCGACGAGCAGGGGCTGGAGGTCCGTTATGAAGATGAGCCATTGCTGGCGAACGGCCCTTTTCACCGCATGCTGTCGCGCCCGGACGTGCTGCACTGCAAAGCCGAACAATTTAACCAGACCTGGCCGGCGCTTGCCGGGCTGGCGCTCTATCCCCCCTTTGCCCACTACTGCATGACGCCGCTGGCCGCCGATGGCCGCATCTTCGGCGGCTGCGAGTTCCTGCGCAATGAGGATCTTGCCTGGCGCGACGCCGATTTCTCCCATCTGCAAACGCTCACCCAGGCGGTCGGCCTTGCCGTGGAGCAGATCCAGGCGCGGCTGAACAGCAGCGACAGCTACGATCTGCTCTGCCGCGAGCGCGACGATTTTCGCCTGCTGGTAGCCATCACCAACGCCGTGCTGTCAAAGCTCGACCTTGATGAGCTGGTGGCGGAGGTCTCCCGGGAAATTCAGCATAACTTTGGCATCGACTCCATCAGCATGGTGCTGCGCAGCGACCACCCCGGGAAGCTTATTGTCTTCTCCACCCATTACCTGGATAAAAACGCCCCCTTGCAGGATCAAAGCGAGGTGGACGAAAGGGGCACGCTGTCAGAGAAGGTGATGCGTAATAAGCAGATGCTGATGCTTAAACTCCACCACCGGGATCGCCACGCCCCCTACGAACGAATGCTGTTTGATATGTGGGGCGAACAGGATCAGACGCTGTGCCTGTTCCCGCTCATTTTCCGCGACCGGGTGCTCGGCACCCTGAAGCTGGCCCAGTGCAAGGCGCAGGTGTTTACCGCCGCCAACCTGAAGCTGCTGAGCCAGATTGCCGAACGTATCGCCATCGCCGTGGATAACGCCCTCTCGTACCGGGAGATCAGCCACCTTAAGGAGCGCTTGATCGACGAAAACCTCGCCCTCACCGAGCAGATCAACAACGTCGCCACCGATTTTGGTGAAATCATTGGCCGCAGCAGCCCCATGATGACGGTGATGAAGCAGGTAGAGATGGTGGCGCAGAGCAACAGCACCGTACTGATTCTGGGCGAGACCGGCACCGGGAAAGAGCTGATTGCCCGCGCCATTCATAACCTGAGCGGGCGCAGCGATCGGCGGATGGTGAAAATGAACTGTGCGGCCATGCCCGCCGGCCTGCTGGAGAGCGATCTCTTTGGTCACGAGCGCGGCGCCTTTACCGGGGCCAGCGCCCAGCGCATCGGCCGCTTTGAGCTGGCGGATAAAAGCACGCTGTTTCTCGACGAAGTGGGCGATATGCCCATTGAGCTACAGCCCAAGCTGCTGCGCGTGCTCCAGGAGCAGGAGTTTGAGCGGCTCGGCAGCAACCGCACTATTCGCACCGACGTGCGCCTGATCGCCGCCACCAACCGAGACCTGAAGCAGATGGTGGCCGACCGCGAGTTCCGCAGCGATCTCTACTACCGCCTCAACGTCTTCCCCATCTGGCTGCCGCCGCTGCGCGAGCGCCCGGAAGATATTCCCCTGCTGGTGAAATCCTTTACCTTTAAGATTGCCCACCGGCTGGGGCGCAGTATCGACAGCATTCCGGCAGAGACCCTGCGCCTGCTGAGTAAGATGGAGTGGCCCGGCAACGTGCGCGAGCTGGAAAACGTCATTGAGCGGGCGGTGCTGCTGACCCGCGGCAACGTGCTTCAGCTCTCCATGCCGGATATCGACTTCCACCGGGCGGCGAGCGTTGCGCTGCCGGAGCCGGAGCCGGCCGTCAGCGATCTTCGCGAGGGCGAGGAGGAGTATCAGCGCATTGTGCGGATCTTGAAGGAGACAAACGGCGTGATTGCAGGCCCGAGAGGGGCGGCGCAGCGTTTAGGGCTAAAGCGCACCACGCTCCTGTCGCGCATGAAGCGGCTGGGCATTGATAAAAATTCCCTTTCTTAATTTCCCCGGGAATAAATGCGCGATCTCCACCCGGAGATCGCGCATCCCATCAGGACTTAAACAGATCCTTCAGCGTATGGGGCTGGCAGCGCAGATACTGGTCGGGAGCACGCACCTGGGCGCCCAGCTCGGCGGCAGCGTGCCACGGCCATCTCGGGTTATAGAGCGCGCCGCGGGCGATACCGATGACATCGGCGTCGCCGCTCGCCACGATGGATTCCGCATGTTCGGGGTCGGTGATTAACCCAACCGCCACAACCGGAATCTTGACCGCAGCTTTTACCGCTCTTGCCAGCGGCACCTGGTAGCCGGGGTAGACCTCAATTTTCTGGTCCGGGTGCAGGCCACCGCTGGAGACGTGGATGACGTCAACGCCCCGCGCTTCCAGCATTTTCGAAAAGGCCACCGCCTCCTCAAGGTTAAATCCGCCCTCCACCCAGTCGGTGGCGGAGATACGCACGCTGATCGGTTTATCCGCCGGGAAGACTTCCCGCACGGCGTCAAAAATCTCCAGCGGGAAGCGGGTGCGGTTTTCCAGCGAGCCGCCGTACTCGTCCGTGCGCTGGTTAGAGAGCGGGGAGAGGAACTGATGCAGCAGATAGCCGTGGGCGGCGTGGATCTGGATCAAATCGATGCCGAGCCGGGCCGCGCGTTTTGCCGCGCTGGCAAACTGGTCGCGGATCTCCGCCAGCCCTTTGCTGTCGAGAGCGGTGGGGATGGTGTAACCCTCGGTATAGGGCACCGCCGACGGCGCTAAGGTCTGCCAGCCGCCCTGCTGGTCGGGAGGGATTTGGCCGCTCTTTTCCCAGGGTTTGTAAGTGGAGGCTTTGCGGCCCGCGTGCGCCAGCTGAATGCCTACCGGAATGTCAGACCACTTGCGAATGGTCGCCAGCACCCGGCCCATCGCCTCTTCGGTTTTATCATCGTAGAGGCCGACGTCGGCATAAGTAATTCGGCCTTCCGAAGAGACAGAGGCCGCTTCAATGGTGAGCAGGCCCGCGCCCGAGAGCGCAAGCTGCCCAAGATGCAGGGTATGCCAGTCGGTCATGCAGCCCTCTTCGGCGGAGTACTGGCACATAGGGGCGATCACGATACGATTTTCAATTTCCAGATTGCGGATACGCAAGGGGGTAAACAGCCTGGGTTTAGACATAGATATCACTCCAGTTATAGCGTTTGAACCAGTATCTTACTGATTGTTATTTAATTGCCGGTTACGCATTTGTGCCCGTAAAAAAGGTCATTCCGGTGACGCGTGCTCGCTGATCGCCTGCGCGGCGCAGATCAGCGCCAGATGGCTCAGCCCCTGGGGCATATTGCCCATCCACTCGCCGGTGCGGATATCAAACATCTCGTTGAAGGTCTCCACGTTGCCGCGGTTGCACAGGGTCTCGAGGATTTCGCTCATCCGCTGCCGGGCGATGGCCGGCTCGCCCATCGAGGCCCAGGCCTCCGCCAGCCAGAACGAGCAGGCCACAAAGGTGCTCTCTTCCTGCTCCACGCCGCTGTAGCGATAGACCATGGCGCCGCTGTGGCCGAGCTGGCGATGGATGGCTTTATAGGTCAGCTTCATGCGTTCAGGATTGACCTGATTACCGTAGCGAGAGACCAGCGCCAGCGAGGCATCAAGCTGGCCGCCGTCCCCCACGTAGAAGCAGTACGCCTGCTGGCTCTCATTCCAGCAGTTCTCCTCGATCCAGTCGCGGATCCTGTCCCGCTCCCGGGCCCAGCGCGCTTTCCAGGTCGGTTCGATATGGTGGTTGTCTGCCAGCACCACGGCGCAATCCAGCGCCAGCCAGCAGGACATTTTCGAATGGGTGTAGTGGCACTCTTCCGGTAGCTCCCAGATCCCGGAGTCCTTCAGCCGCCAGCGATCGGCGCACTGGTTGGCGAGATGTCCCAGGAAGCGCGAGGTGCCGAGATCCAGAATATGGCCGGCCTCCACGAAGAGTTTTGCCACCCCCAGCATGTCCGCGTACATACTGAGCTGGCGCTGGCTGCGGGCGTTGTTGCCAAAGCGCACCGGTTGCGAATCTTTATAGCCGCGTAACTCCGCGAGGGTCTCTTCCGGGACCAGTTCGCCATCCAGGGTATAGCAGGCCCACATCTCCGGCCCGTGCTTGATGATGGTTTTCGACAGCCACGAAAAAGCGGCTTTACACTCCTCAAGGGTGCCGAGGAAGGTAAAGGCTTTGATGATCAGGCAGGCATCCCTGACCCAGGCGAAGCGGTAGTCGTAATTTTTCTCCCCGCCGATCCCCTCCGGCAGGGAGGTGGTAGCGGCAGCGGCCAGGGCGCCGGTGGGGGAGTACCAGAGAAACTTCAGCGCCAGCGCCGAGCGAATAACGTGATCTTTATAGAGCCCCTTGTACTTCAGGCCGTTGACCCAGTCCACCCAGGCGGTATGGCTGGTTTCGATGCGGTTATCAATGTCTTCAATCTCCGGCACCGCCAGAGGCTCGCACTGGGTGATCAGCAGGGCGATAATCTCTCGGCTGCCTGCCGTCAGAGTGATTTCCGCCTCCACCTCTTCGTCATCAGCCTGCAGGATCTGCACGTTGCTGGAGGTGTGCAGCATCGCCATCAGCTCACCGATATGATAAACAGCGCCTTTTTCCGTATCGGTCCGCCAGGGCGAGCGGGTGTTAACCACGGTGCCGAACCGCAGATGCAGCCTGAAGGTGACGCTGCCGCTCTCTCCCTCCAGCCGGCGGGCCAGCTCGCTCCAGGGTAAACGCCCGGCCAGCGTACTGTTGATTGACTCGGTTAATAGCGCGGTTCCTTCCGCGGTTTTAAAACGCGTCTCCAGCACATTGCTGTCGTCCCGGTAGGCGCGCTCGACCGTGTATTCAGCCGCCGGGGTCAGGCTGAAAAAACCGCCCATATCCGGGTCAAGCAGGCGATCGAAAAGAGGAGGGGAGTCAAGATTAGGGGCGCTCCACCAGTCGATGGATCCATCCGGGGCGATAAGGGCCACCGAGCGGCCCTCCCCGATGGCAGCATAATCGCCCAGCCCGGCAAAACCTTCATGGCGCACGGGGGTGTCGTAATTGGCATTTTTCACTGGATCATCCCTTTTCTGAAAGAACCACGGGTGGGTGAGGGCAGACGTTATACCGTCCCGGTTCCGCCGTCAGAGCACCATACCTGGCCCGAGCAGTAGCTGCTCTCATCGGACGCCAGGGTGACGTACAGCGGGGCGATCTCAACCGGCTGGCCCGGACGGCCCATCGGCGTATCGGATCCCAGGCTCTCAATAACCTCCTGCGGCTGCCCGCCGCTTATTTGCAGCGGCGTCCAGTACGGGCCAGGGGCGACGGTATTGACGCGGATCCCCTCTTCTGCCAGCTGCTTCGCCAGCGATTTGGTGAAGGCGACGATGGCGGCTTTGGTCTGGGCATAGTCCAGAACAATGGCGCCGGGATTGAACGCCTGTACGGATGAGGTGTTAATGATGGACGCGCCGCGGGAGAGGTGGTTGAGCGCCGCGCGGGTGATCCAGAACATGGCGTAGACGTTGGTTTTGAAGGTGGCGTCAAAGTCGGCGGTAGAGAGATTGCGAATCGAGGTGCAGTACTGCTGGCGCCCGGCGTTGTTGACCAGGATATCCAGCCCGCCCAGCTCCGATACCGCCCGCTCCACCAGGGTGTCGCAGAAGGATTCGGTACGAATATCGCCAGGTATCGCCACGGCGGTACGGCCCTCAGCCTCAATCAGTTTTATCACCTCCTGCGCGTCGCTCTCTTCTTCAGGCAGATAGCTGATCGCCACGTCCGCCCCTTCGCGCGCATAGGCGATAGCCACCGCGCGGCCGATGCCGGAGTCGCCGCCGGTGATCAGGGCTTTGCGTCCGCTGAGCCGTCCGCGGCCCTGATAGCTGGTTTCACCGTGGTCGGGCGGTGGGTCCATCTGCGCCGCCAGCCCCGGGAAGGGCTGAAGCTGTTCATTGAAAGGGGGGAAGGGGTACTTTTCGGGTGTGGTTTTATCCGTCATTCGTTGCACCTTAGGTTGCGTTGCCTGACTTTAAGCCTGGCATAAACGTGACAGATGTCTCGGTTTCAGCAGCAGAAATCGGCCGTACGGCAGCAATCAGCGCATCGGATCCGCACATTCAGGAAAATTCTGGCTCTTTGTCGGGCGCGGTAAAATTGAGAAAAAACCGTACTCTCCGTCCAGGCATTCCTGGTGATTTGTGCCAGACTTTAGGGTTTATTCACCCATGTTGAGAGGAGAAGGTCTATGAAAATCTGGATTGTGCTAAGTCTGGCTGCGGCGATGAGTTGCTCTGTTGTGGCATCGCAAGGTGGCTTTGGCTTCACATCTCAGGAGACCACCACCACCCTTTCAAGCCGCTAAGCTGATACCTGTTAATGAATAGATATGCCTACATAGGCATATCTATTCATAATGACTCTGGAAAACCCCCTTCGGAAAGTGCCAGGTTATCGGGCCGATAACCTGGAGGCTTTTATGCTCGATATTATTCATTTTGGACTTTTCGCCCTGTCGGTTTTTCTGCTGTCGGTAACGCCGGGGCCGGATATGGCCTACGTTATCGGCCAGAGCGTGGCGAACGGACGCCGGGCGGGCGTTATCTCTGCGGCGGGGGTAGCGTTGGGTAGCTGTACCCATGCGGTGGCCAGCGCCGTCGGATTAACCGCGCTGATTACCGCCTCGCCGGTGATGTTCACCGTCATTAAATATCTGGGCGCGGCCTACCTGATGTATCTGGGCAGCCGGATGATCATCGGCACCCTCGGCAAGCGGGCCACGCAGGAGGCAGATAAGCCGGTGATTAAAACCCAGGTGAGTGCATCCAGCCTGCTTTCACGCGGCTTTATCACCACCCTGACCAACCCCAAGGTGCTGCTGTTCTTTATCTCTTTCTTCCCGCAGTTTGTACTGCCGGAGGGCGAGCACCATGCCAGCTCCTTCCTGCTGCTGGGTATGGCCTATGCCCTGATCGCCTTCTTAACCGATATGACCTTCGCCCTGCTGGCCGGAAGCGCCGCCGGCGCGGTATCGAAAAATCAAAGCTTCCAGCGCTGGCTTGATCGCATCGTGGGGACCACGTTTATCGCCTTAGGCATCCGACTGGCGTTTACCCGGCGCTAAGGCCCGCTACGCTTCTTTTTTCGCCAGCACCCTGGTCACCGACGCCGGAAATTGGGCGAGCTTATTCGCCGGACGCACCGGACGACGGACCAGCTCGCCCCCGCAGTTGGGGCAGCGGTTGTTCAGTACCTGCTCCGCGCAGGTGGCGCAAAAGGTGCACTCAAAGGAGCATATTCTCGCCGCCAGGGAGTCCGGCGGCAGGTCAAGGTCACAGCATTCGCAGTTAGGACGAAGTTCCAGCATCGGGCGTTCCTTGTAAGAGTGATAAGAGCAGGCTTAGCCAGGATATCTGCCGCTATCTGTAGCGGCAAGGCGCGGTAAAAAATATTATCAGCGCCTGCGGCAACCCGGCCCAGGCTAATACCCGGCACCAACAGCGTGTGGGAGTTATCACAACAACGCGAAAGATTTGTCGCGATTATGCATGCCTTTGCTGTGTATCACTTTTTCTCGCCTGAAGGTGGTTTATGGTGCGCTTCACTCCTCTGTTTCCAGAACAGCAATGATGAATAACACATTAATGAGGGCGCTGGTCGCCTGCGCTTTTTTTCTGCCAGGCAATGCCGCCGCCAAAGGGCAGGCGATGTCGGATGCAAAAGTAAAAGAGCAGATTATTGCCGAATCCATTGCAGCTTATCCCGGCGTCTGCGCCTGCCCCTTTAACCGTGCCAGAAACGGCAGCGCCTGCGGCAGACGTAGCGCGTGGAGCAAAGCCGGCGGCTATGCCCCTGTCTGCTACAAAGATGAGATAACGGCGGAGATGGTGAAGCAATGGCGCGAGCAAAACGCCGGTTAAGCTAAACTATTTACGTCCCGCCGCCTCCAGCGCGCCAAAGCTGACAATCCTTGAGCGCCCCTGCTCTTTAGCCCGGTAGAGCGCCACGTCGGCGGCGCGCAGCAGGTTGTCGCTCTGGGCATGCTGCGGATAGCTGGCGACGCCGATAGAGACATCCATCTGACCCAGATCCGTCAGGCCATAGCGCAGCGTCAGGGCGCGTACCCCCTCGTAGATGTCGGCGGCGCAGGCGAGCGCCTCCTCTTCGTCGGCGCCGGGCAGCAGCGCCAGAAACTCCTCGCCGCCATAGCGAAACGCCAGCCCGGCATCGTGCACCTTGCGCTGGATAATCTCCGCCACGCTTTTTATCACCCGATCCCCCGCCTCGTGGCCGAAGCGATCGTTAATGCTTTTGAAATGGTCGATATCGATCATCAGGCAGCTTATCGGGCTGGCGCTGCGCATGGCCTGGCTTAGCTGGGTGCGCAGGGTATCTTCCAGATGATGGCGGTTGCGCAGCCCCGTTAGCGGATCGAACAGGGCTTTTTCCAGCAGGGCATCGCGCAGACGCTGGTTCGCCAGGGCCAGGCCGAGCGCTTCTGCCATCAGCTCCAGATAGGCGCGGGAGGGGGCCGTCTCCGGCTTGATGTTCTGGAAGGTGAGCAGGCCGATGGCTTCGCCCTGGGCGATTAGCGGCACGCAGAGCGCCGTCTGGTCGTGGCCGGGGGGCAGGTGATAGCAGACGATATCCGGTTCGCCCGTGACCGGCGGATGGCTCTGCCCGCGGCGCACCGCCCAGCATTGATCGGGCACAAAGGGCTCGGGCTCGCCCGGCGGGTCGAGCCACTCCACCACGCAGCGCATCTGCCAGGGGCTTTTGTCCAGAATATAGAGCCGCCCGGCGATGCCGGGGGCGATATTGGGGGCGAACATCAGCGCCACGTTAAGCACGTCCTCGAAGCTTTCGCACCCCTGCAGCCGCTGGGTCATCCGCGCCAGCAGTTCGCGGATCGCCCAGTCCGCGTCCCGCTCTTTCTCCAGCCGTTGCCGCGCCAGGCCGTTTTCACGAAAGATACGGATGGCCTGCGCCATGTCGCCAATTTCGTCGATCTGCCGGTAATCCGGCGCTTCGACGGCATAATCCTGGGAGGCCAGCCGGTTGACCACATCGCTCAGGCGCACCACCGGGCGCAGCACCCGGCGTTTAAGAATAAAACCCAGCACAAACAGGAACAGCAGGGCGGTCAGCCCTACCATCACCTCAGAAAGGGTGCGCAGCCCACGAGAGGTGCGGGTGGCCTCTTCGATGGCATTCTTCACCCGACCATCGAGCAATTGCCGGAAGTGGTCGATCTGGTGCTGGCCCTGCTCCAGCGCCTGCTCGTAGGACTGGCCGTACAGTAGGGCAATCGCCTCTGCCTGCTGCCCGCGAGCGGTCTGCGCCAGCGCGGTACGCTGCTCGTCCCCCAGTTCGTCGGCGATGTGCAGCCCCTCCAGCAGCAGCGCCAGCTCCTCACTGCTGGCGCCCGCATCCTTCAGCTTTTGCAGGCGATGTTCCGCGGCGACCTGCGTGTCGGCCTTCTGACGCCACGCCTCAAGCGTCGCGGGATCCTTTTTGACGACGTAAAGGCGGGCCAGATCGGAGAGCGCCCAGGCGTCCACTTCAACCTCTTCGCTCAGGCGATCGAAGACATAGCGCTGTTCAATGGCCTTCCGCTCGGCCTTCTCGGCGCCGGAGGCCATCAACATTGCGATGCCCGACGCAATGGTCAGGAAAACCGTGGCACCGTAGGCCCAGTTCGTCATAGTGGCAATACGCAACGGCTGTTTCCTTTTGCGCGGATGGATGAAGCATCTTGATTAAAATTATAGGTAACCGCCGGTAAGTGGCGAAAAAAAATGGCGGCAACCGGCCGCCATTCAGGGAGTTGCCACGGGGCTCAGAGGTCCGGCGGGTTACGCCCCTCTTCGATAAATTCCGCGTCCAGCTCCTCGGTATTACCAGCGTGGTCGCGCCCGGAGAAGAGGTTCCAGCAGGCGATAAAGAGGGCGGCAATCAGCGGGCCGATAACAAAACCGTTGATGCCGTACAGCTCCATCCCGCCGAGGGTGGTGATCAAAATCAGGTAGTCCGGCATTTTGGTGTCTTTGCCCACCAGCAGCGGGCGCAGAATGTTGTCCACCAGCCCGACGACAATCACGAAGAAGCCGACGATAAACAGCCCCTGCCACAGCTGGTGCGTGGCGAACAGGAAGATGGCCGCCGGCACCCAGACGATGGCCGAGCCCACGGCCGGCACCAGGGAGAGGAAGGCCATCAGCGCCCCCCACAAAATACTGCCGTCGATACCCACGATCGCAAAGGCGATGCCACCGAGCGTGCCCTGAACTATCGCCACTACCGCGGTGCCTTTAACCGTCGCCCGCGTAACGCCGACAAACTTGGCAAACAGGTGCTGTTTGGCGAAATCGGAGAGCGGCAGCGAGTCCATGATCTGACGCACCAGGTATGGCCCGTCCTTCAGCAGGAAGAACAGCAGATAGAGCATGATGCCAAAGCTGATGGCGAAGCCGAAGGTGCCCTTGCCGATCAGGAAGGCGCTGCCCGCCAGATACTGGCCGCCCTTCAGCGCCGCGTCGGAGAGCTTTTTCTGGATCTCGGCGGCGTTGGCCAGGTCATGGTCGGCCAGGAAACTGCTGGCCCAGCCCGGCAGGCGGTTAAAAATGCTGGCTACCACCTCCGGGAACTGGGTGTTGTTCTGCTGCAGCTTGGTGTACACCACGTTCAGCTCGATGGCGAGAGAGGAGAGGATCACCATCAGCGGAATAAAGACGATCAGACAGATGATGCCGATAGTCAGGATTGACGCCAGCCCGTTGCGATCCCCCAGCGCGCTGCGCAATTTGTTTTTTACCGGGTTGAAGACAACGGTAAGAATGGCGGCCCACAAAATGGCGGAGAAGTAGGGCGACAGCACGTCGAAGAAGGCCCAGGTGACGAGGGCGAGGATCAGAATAAAGAAACCTTTGGTCAGTCCGTTAAAGCGCATAGTGAGTCCTGGTTACTGAGAAACTCTGAGGACTATAGAACTGTTTAAGGGATTTACCAATGCCGTTATCGACAGGGCTTAGCGGCGGGGCGGCGGATCCCACTTTCGACTGACCGAAAACCGCAGCGTAGCGCGCCATGCTGTAAGAAACCCATTACGGAGGAACTGCTATGCCCTGGCGACCCATTCTGTATGTGATTCTGACTACCCATCCCCGGCTCAGCCCCCGACGCGCCCGCCTGCGGCTGGTCCACGGCTAGCTTTTTATTAACAATCGCGGTATAACACACCTTCTTTTGGATGTTTAGATGTCCATACGTTTAGAAGGTAATATGCAAACAGAACAAAGCGGGCAGCTAAAGCGCACCATGAAAACCCGCCACCTGATTATGCTGTCGCTGGGTGGCGTTATTGGCACAGGGTTATTTTTCAATACGGGCTATATCATCTCCACCACCGGCGCGGCGGGGACGCTGCTGGCCTATCTGATTGGCGCGCTGGTGGTCTGGCTGGTGATGGCCTGCCTGGGCGAGCTGGCGGTAGCGATGCCGGAAACCGGCGCGTTTCACGTCTATGCCGCACGCTATCTGAGCCCGGCTACGGGCTATACCGTCGCCTGGCTCTATTGGCTCACCTGGACCGTGGCGCTGGGATCGAGCCTGACCGCGGCCGGTTTCTGTATGCAGTACTGGTTCCCGGCGGTGCCGGTCTGGCTCTGGTGCCTGGCGTTTTGTCTGGCTATTTATCTGCTGAATATCATCTCGACGCGCTTTTTTGCCGAAGGTGAGTTCTGGTTCTCAATCATTAAAGTGGTCACCATCATCGCCTTTATCGTGCTGGGCGGCGCCGCGATGTTTGGCTTTATCCCGCTGAAAGATGGCTCTGCCGCGCCTGGCCTGCATAACCTGACGGCGTCGGGCTGGCTGCCGCACGGCACGCTGCCGATTCTGATGACCATGGTGGCGGTAAACTTTGCGTTTTCCGGTACTGAACTGATTGGGATTGCAGCAGGGGAGACCGAGGATCCGCAGAAAGCGCTGCCGCTGGCTATCCGTACGACCGTAGCGCGCCTGATTATCTTTTTTGTCGGCACGGTGTTTGTGCTGGCGGCACTTATCCCGATGGACCAGGCGGGCATCGTCAAAAGCCCGTTTGTGCTGGTGTTTGAAAAAATCGGTATTCCCTGGTCAGCTAATATCTTCAATTTTGTGATTCTCACGGCGATCCTCTCCGCCGCTAACTCCGGCCTCTATGCTTCCGGACGCATGCTCTGGTCACTGGCGAATGAAAATACGCTGCCGCGCTGTTTTGCGCGCGTGAACCGGCGCGGCATTCCGGTGCTGGCGATCACCATCAGCATGCTGGGTGGCCTGCTGGCGCTCTTCTCCAGCGTAATCGCGCCGGATACGGTATTTGTGGCGCTGTCGGCCATCTCCGGTTTTGCCGTGGTAGGCGTCTGGCTCAGCATCTGCGCCTCGCACT
>DKMV01000082.1:7463-7753 GCA_002469605.1 Leclercia sp. UBA7405 | reverse complement strand
GCAGGCAGACCAGCAGCAGGCCAATGGCGCTGCTCACCAGCAGCGAGGCGTGACGATTGCCCAGTCGGCCAAAGAGCAGGCTGCCGATAATGCCCGCGCCGCCCAGGATCAGCAGCAGTACGGTGGCGAAATTGGCGCTAAACCCGGCGATGGTCTGCACAAAAGGCTCGATGTAGCTGTAGGCGGTGTAGTGGGCGGTGACCACCACCACGGTCAGTAGATAAATACTCATCAACGCCGGGCGGCGGAACAGTACCGGCAGGCTTTTGAGCGAGCCGGAGTGTTCGCTC
>DKMV01000082.1:0-7336 GCA_002469605.1 Leclercia sp. UBA7405 | reverse complement strand
CGGCAGGCTTTTCAGCGAGCCGGAGTGTTCGCTCGGAAGCGCCGGCAGAAGCTTGATCAGGCAGAGCAGGGTGATCAGCGCCCCCATACCAATCACAAAGAAAGTGGTGCGCCAGCCAAAATATTGCCCGACGATGCGGCCAATGGGCAGCCCGAGCACCATCGCCAGGGCGGTACCGGTGGCCAGCAGGCTCAGG
The DNA here is from genome assembly GCA_002469605.1 of Leclercia sp. UBA7405. Lineage (GTDB taxonomy): Bacteria > Pseudomonadota > Gammaproteobacteria > Enterobacterales > Enterobacteriaceae > Enterobacter. Next base: position 7,140 of record DKMV01000082.1, on the reverse strand, counting down.
GCCTGGGCGCGTTTACCGGCCGGGGCCAGGCGGATCGCCAGCGAGGCGGTGATCGACCAGAAAATCGCGTGGGCAAAGGCAATGCCGATGCGGCTAATCACCAGCACCGTGAAGTTCCAGGCCAGAAACGAGAGCACGTGGCTGGCAATGAAGAGCACGAAGAGGCCGATCAGCAGCTTACGCCGCTCCACCTGGCTGGTGAGCAGCATAAAGGGCAGCGACATCATTGCCACCACCCAGGCGTAGATGGTGAGCATGATCCCCACCTGCGCGGTCTCCATGCCGAAACTGCTGGCGATATCCGAGAGCAGGCCAACGGGCACAAATTCAGTGGTATTAAAGATAAAGGCGGCAATGGCGAGCGTAACCACCCGTAGCCACGCCACCCTGCGGGAAACTGTGTTGGTTGTCATATCCATTTCCGGGAGCGTTACGTAAAGAAGAGAGGGAGATCTTAAAACCACTCCTGCGGCAAACACAATCATTTTGTGACGCAGATCTCATATTTACGCCCAACAACGCGCTGGTTAAATGCGTTATTTTCCGGGAATATAGAATGCAACATCACATTAACAGTTGGGTCAGGCATGCAGGAATATGAATATTATCTGGTAGATGCGTTTAGCGACGGCGCCTTCGGCGGCAACCCGGCGGCGGTCTGTCCGCTGCCAGCGTGGCTGGCAGATGAAACGCTGTTAAAAATGGCGCAGGAGCATAATCAGTCCGAGACCGCCTTTTTCGTTCGCCATAAAGGGGGCATTGAGCTGCGCTGGTTTACCACCACTACCGAGGTAAATCTCTGTGGCCATGCCACCCTGGCAACCGCATGGGTACTGTTCAGTGAAATGGGCTATCCGGATGACCGCCTCCATTTTGATACTGCCTCCGGCAGGCTGACCGTCACCCGCGACGGCGACTGGCTGACGTTAGATTTCCCCGCCTGCGCCACCGACGAGCAAATCCCGCCCGCGCAGATGCTGGCCGCGCTCGGTATCAGCCAGTATGTCGAAGCGCGCAAAGGGCGTGCCTGGGTTATAGTGCTGGAAGATCGCCGGCAGGTAGAGGCGGTTCGCCCCGATATCAGCGCCATGATCCCCGGTGAACATAAGGTCTGCATCACCGCTCCTGGCGACGGGAATTATGATTTTGTCAGCCGCTTTTTCTCACCGGGCGTCGCGCTGTGGGAGGATCCGGTCACCGGCTCGGCGCACACCATGCTGATTCCTTACTGGAGCGAGAAGCTCGGCAAAACGACGCTTTTTGCCCGCCAGATTTCTCACCGCGGCGGCGATGTGCGCTGCGAACTGGCAGGGGATCGCGTTCTGATGAGCGGCAAAGGCTCGCTCTATATGAAAGGCCAATTGTTTTTGCGCGAATAAAAAAAGGTAAATCTAATGAAAGAAATTGAATTTTATCTGGTCGACGCGTTTAGCAATCGCGCCTTTGGCGGCAACCCCGCCGCCGTCTGTCCGCTGGAAGCCTGGCTGCCGGACGAGACACTGCTGAAGATGGCGCAGCAGCATAACCAGTCGGAGACCGCCTTTTTCGTGCGCACCGACGCCGGGTTTGAGCTGCGCTGGTTTACCACTCAGCATGAAATTAACCTGTGCGGCCATGCCACCCTCGCCAGCGCCCACGTTATTTTTGAGTATCTGGACTACCCGCATACCGAAATTGCCTTCTCCACCCGCTTTGTCGGCGACCTGAAGGTGACCCGCAGCGGCGACTGGCTGACTCTCGACTTCCCGGCGTGGCAGAGCGAAGAGGTGGCTAATCCACCGGCGCTGCTGTTCAGCACTCTCGGCATCAGCGGTGCGAAAGCGGTGCGGGCAGGGCGCGACTATATGGTGGTGCTGGAAAACCAGCAGCAGGTCGAAGCCATAACCCCAAATATCGAAGCCATGAAGCCGCTGGGCAAAATGGTCTGCGTCACCGCTCCGGGCGAAGAGTATGACTTTGTCAGCCGCTTCTTCTGCCCCGGCGAATCGGTAGCAGAAGACCCGGTCACCGGCTCGGCCCACAGCATGCTTATCCCCTACTGGGCCGAGGTGCTCGGTAAAACGAATATGCTGGCGCGCCAGGTCTCCGCGCGCGGGGGCGATCTGCGCTGCGAGCTGAAGGGCGATCGGGTGCTGATCGGCGGCCAGGCGGCGCTCTATCTGAAGGGCACCGTCTTCCTGCGCTAAAATCTTAAGGGGCGGTTGGAATACCGCCTTCGCTCACTTCAATTCCTTTATTGTGCTTCAACCGCTCTGGCTCCCGAAGTTTGCTGAAAGCGCCTCGCAATTTTGGCTAAGCGTGGTTGCACCGCAGATATAAAAGTGTACTTTGTACACAAATAAAAGGGAGATGTGAAATGAGCTTGTTCGACGAACTGAAATCCTCTCTGGAAGAGGCTGTCGAGATCAAAAAGGGTAACCTGGATGCCCGCACGACCCGGTATGAAATCGCGGATGTGCGGGCCATCAGAGAGCAACTCAACGTTTCTCAGGCTGAAATGGCGAAAGCGCTGGGTACCAGTATCGACCCCATTAAAAGCTGGGAAACCAAACGGCGTAATCCTACCGGGCTGGCCGCGAAGGTGCTGGCGACCATTCAAAGCAACCCGGCATTCTTTGCCGCGCTGGCAAAGCATTGATAAAAAAGCCTGCCGTCGCCGCTCAGGGCAGGCGGGCAATATTGTCCTTAATCACCGCCACCGAGTGGCGGAACTTCTCCTGCTCCTCCGGCGCCAGGTTTAGCTCGATAATCTGCTGCACGCCGCTCTGGGCCAGCACCGCCGGTACCCCAATCGCCACGCCCTCCACGCCATATTCCCCGTCCAGAATGCAGGAGATGGCCAGCGCCCGGTGGCTGCCAGTAAAGATATTGCGGCAGATCTCGGCGATGGTGCCCGCAATGCCAAATTCGGTGCAGCCTTTGCGGGCGTAGATTTCAAAGCCCTGCTTACGCACGCGCTCGGCCAGGGCATCCACGTCCAGGGCCTCGCCGGTGTGGCGCTGGTAAACCTCGGCAATCGGCGAGCCGTACACCGAGGAGTGCGACCAGACCGGGAACTGGGTATCGCCGTGCTCGCCGAGAATAAAGGCGTCGATGCTCTGGGCGCCGATATCCAGCGCCTGGGCGAGGGTGCGGCGCAGGCGGGTGGTGTCGAGCCAGACGCCGGTGCCAATCACCTGGCTGCGGGGCAGACCGGAGAGCTGCCACACCTGCCAGGTGATGATGTCGCAGGGGTTGGTGGCGATAAGAAAGATGCCGTTAAAGCCGCCAGCCATCATCTGCGGGACGATCTCTTTGACGATTTTCGCCGTGGCGGTCAGTTCGTCCAGCCGCGTCTGCCCCGGCTTCAGCGCTCCGCCGGAGACGGTGATCACCGCGATATCCACATCCGCACAGTCGCCTGCCTCGCGGGTGGAGATAGCCATCATACCGGGCATATAGGCGGCGGCGTCCGCCAGATCCCAGGCGTGGCCCTCGCTGCGGTCCCGGTTGATATCCACCAGCAGCAGCTCTTCACAGATATTCTGGTTCAGCAGGGCATAGGCGGCGGAGGTGCCAACGTTGCCGGCGCCGATAATCATCACTTTGCGGGCTTTGGTGTTCATTGTTTTTCCTGAAGTTTAACGGTTATCTGCCGCCAGATTTACGCGTTGCGGGGGCAAGATGCAATGGGGTGGATCAGCTATAAGTTTAAAATATGCCTGCTCGCGCCTCGCCTGACGCTATGGTGAGGAAAAATGACAAAAGGAGCCTGCCATGTATGCCATTTCCTCTGAATCCCCCACCCATCCGGATATTATCGGCCTGATTGCCGCCCTCGACAGCTACCAGAGCGAACTCTATCCCGCCGAGAGCAACCACCTGCTGGACCTGGCCGGGCTGCCTCCCGCATCGCTGATTATGATGGCGATCCGTGACAGACAGTTGAACGCCGTAGGCTGCGGGGCGATTGTGCTCAACGACGACGGCAGCGGCGAAATGAAGCGGGTCTATATCGATCCGGCCCATCGCGGCCAGCAGCTGGGTGAGAAACTGCTGGCGGCGCTGGAGGACGAGGCCCTCAGCCGGGGCTGCCATACCCTGCGCCTGGAGACCGGCATCAAACAGCACGCGGCGGTGCGTCTTTACGAGCGCTGCGGCTATCAGCTGCGCGAGGCGTTTTATCCTTACGCGGCCGATCCCCTCAGCCTGTTTATGGAGAAGGCGCTGGTGGCTGATGTTCGTTTAGCTGTTCTATAAAGGCCTCCAGCTGCCGGGTCATCGCGCCCCGGCGCCACACCAGCCAGGTGGTGAGCCAGCGCCACTTTTCCGCCAGCGGCCAGGCCGCCACCTGATGGTGGCCGGGCATGCTCTCCAGCATCGATCGCGGCATTAACGCAATGCCCGCCCCGGCGATAACGCAGGCCAGCATGCCGTGGTAGGACTCCATCTCGTGGATGCGCCCCGGCGTGGCGCGGTCGGCGTGAAACCAGCTCTCAAAATGGCGGCGATAGGAGCAGTTGGCCCGAAACGCATAGACGTCGTGCCCGCTGACCTCCGTGGCCCGCTGCACCACCGGGTGGCCCGCCGGCGCTACCAGCATCATCTCCTCCTGCCAGACCGGCATCCCCTCCAGCTCCGGGTGGGTAAGCGGGCCGTCGACAAAGGCCGCGCTCAGCGTCCCTTCCAGCACCCCGTCAATCATCGTCCCGGACGGGCCGGTGGCCAGCGCAAACTGAATACGCGGATAGCGCTGGTTATAGCGGGCCAGCGAGGCCGGAAGGCGCACCGCGGCGGTACTCTCCAGCGAGCCAAGGGAAAAGAGCCCCTGGGGTTCATCGCCTGCTACCACCATCCGCGCTTCGTCCACCAGCGCCAGAATCTGCCTGCTGTAGCGCAAAAAATTGTGCCCGGCGGGAGAGAGCCGCAGGCGCTGGTTTTCCCGGATAAAAAGCTCCACCCCCAGGTCGGCCTCCAGCTGCTTGATGCGGGTAGTCAGATTTGAGGGGACGCGGTGCACCTTTTGCGCCGCCAGGGTAATGCTGCCGCTCTGGGCCACGGCGTTAAACATCTCCAGCTGGGTCAGATCCATACCATTCTCGATTCGTGAACAAGGTGGTCAATATTATTCATTTTTCAGAAATAGCAGACCAGGCCACACTGAATCAACCCTTATTTACCGGAGCACAAGATGAACTACTCCTCTGCAACCCACGCTTTCTCTGTTAACCCCGCCAACGGCGAGACCATTGGCCGCTGGCCATGGGCGACCACCGCCGACGTCGACGCCGCTATTGTCCAGGCCGACGCGGGCTTTCGCCAGTGGCGGCAGGTATCTATTGCCGACCGGGCGCAGCGCCTGCGGGATCTGGGCGCGGCCCTGCGCCAGCGCGGCGAAGAGATGGCACAGCTGATTACCCGTGAGATGGGTAAACCCATCGCCCAGGCGCGGGGCGAAGTGGCAAAATCGGCCGATCTCTGCGACTGGTATGCCGACCACGGCCCGGCGATGCTCGCGACTGAATCCACTCAGGTAGAGAAGGCGGTGATTGAATATCGTCCGCTTGGGCCAATTCTGGCGGTGATGCCGTGGAACTTCCCCCTGTGGCAGGTGCTGCGCGGCGCGGTGCCGATTATTCTGGCGGGCAACAGCTATCTGCTGAAACATGCTCCGAACGTGCTCGGCTGCGCTGAGCTGATAGCGCAAATCTTCACCCAGGCCGGTTTCCCGCAAGGGGTATTTGCCCAGATCAACGCCACCAACGAGGGGGTAAGCCAGGCGATCAACGACCGCCGGATCGCCGCCGTGACCGTTACCGGTAGCGTGCGCGCCGGAGCCGCCATTGGTGCCCAGGCGGGGGCAGCGCTGAAGAAATGCGTGCTGGAGCTGGGTGGCTCCGATCCCTTTATCGTTCTGAACGATGCGGATCTGGATCTGGCGGTGAAGGCCGCGGTTGCCGGGCGCTATCAGAACACCGGGCAGGTGTGCGCCGCCGCCAAGCGTTTTATCGTCGAGGCCGACGTCGCGGCACGGTTCACCGAGCGCTTTGTGGCCGCTGTCGCCGCCCTGAAGCTGGGCGATCCTGCCGCTGAAGAGCACTATATCGGCCCGATGGCGCGTTTCGATCTGCGCGACGAACTGCACCAGCAGGTGCAGGCCACGCTGGAGGAGGGGGCCACCCTGCTGCTCGGCGGCGAGAAGCTGGCGGGCGAGGGCAACTACTATGCGCCCACGGTGCTGGGGAACGTCACCTCTGAGATGACCGCGTTCCGCCAGGAGCTGTTTGGCCCGGTGGCCGCCATTACCGTGGCGCAGGACGCCGCCCACGCGCTGACGCTTGCCAACGACAGCGATTTTGGCCTCTCGGCCACGGTCTTTACCGCCAGCGACGAGGTAGCGCAACACTTTGCCGACAACCTTGAGTGCGGCGGGGTATTTATCAACGGCTACAGCGCCAGCGATGCCCGCGTCGCCTTCGGCGGGGTGAAGAAGAGCGGCTTTGGCCGGGAGCTCTCCCACTTTGGCCTGCACGAGTTCTGCAACGTGCAGACGGTGTGGAAAGGAAGAGTCTGATAAAAAAGGCCTGCCGCGTGCAGGCCTTTGTCATCTGGCTGAAATAGTTCTGTCACTATTGTGCCCTAGACTCGCTCGCGTCTAAGGTCTTGTTACAGAACAATATTATGAACTTAACGCAAATTTTCCGTCGTTTTGCACAGCGCCTCACGCCGCGCCGGTTCGGCCTGCTGGCGGGGATCTTCTGTATTATCGCCCTTTTTTCAGCCCTGCAAATCTCCTCCTCCGTACTGCTCACCTTCTCCCTGGACGATGCCCAGCGCAACGATTCCCGCAACCAGCTTGCGCTCTCCCAGCAGGCCAAACTCGATGAGGCGCGGGTATCCCTGCTGACCGCAAGCGATCTGCTTAACCGCGCCGGGGTCTATTTTATGCAGGATAAAGAGACCGGCTCGGAAGGGAGCTGGAACAGCCTGATGGAGGAGGCCCAGCGCGCGCTGACCGCCTCGGGTCAGGCCTGGTCGGGCTGGCAGGCAATGAAACCGCGCCAGGACGAGGCGCTGGTAAACAGCTATCAGCTCTTTTTCGGTGCCATCAAAGAGCAGGCGGACGGGCTGGTCAAAACCCAGTCCATCGACGCCTTTTTT
>DKMV01000368.1:512-8710 GCA_002469605.1 Leclercia sp. UBA7405 | reverse complement strand
CCCCCTGTGGGCGCTGCTGCTCTCTGTTCTCGCTTACTACACCCCTAACACGTTTACGGGCATCGGCCCATGGGTGACCACGCTGCTAATGCTGATTATGTTCGGCATGGGCGTGCATCTGAAGCTTGAAGACTTCAGACGCGTGCTGTCGCGTCCGGCCCCGGTCGCAGCGGGCATTTTTCTCCACTATCTGGTGATGCCCCTCGCCGCCTGGCTGCTGGCCATGCTCTTTAAGATGCCGCCGGATCTCTCCGCCGGGATGGTGCTGGTGGGCAGCGTCGCCAGCGGCACCGCCTCGAACGTGATGATCTATCTGGCGAAAGGCGACGTGGCGCTGTCGGTCACTATCTCTTCGGTCTCGACGCTGGTGGGGGTAGTAGCCACGCCGCTGTTAACCCGCCTGTACGTGGATGCGCATATTCAGGTGGATGTGATGGGCATGCTGCTCAGCATCCTGCAGATCGTGGTGATCCCGATTGCGGTGGGTCTGGCTATCCACCATCTGTTCCCACGCCTGGTGAAGGCGCTGGAGCCTTACCTGCCCGCCTTCTCGATGGTCTGCATTCTGGCCATCATCAGCGCCGTAGTGGCGGGTTCCGCCGCACATATTGCATCCGTGGGCTTTGTGGTGATTATCGCAGTGGTGCTGCATAACATCATCGGCCTGCTGGGCGGCTACTGGGGCGGGAAGCTGTTCGGCTTTGACGAGTCCACCTGCCGTACCCTGGCGATTGAGGTGGGTATGCAGAACTCGGGGCTGGCGGCGGCGCTCGGCAAAATCTACTTCTCGCCGCTGGCGGCGCTGCCGGGCGCGCTCTTCTCGGTGTGGCATAACCTGTCCGGTTCGCTGCTGGCGGGCTACTGGTCCGGCAAACCCATCAACAAGAAGCCGAAAAAAGAAGTGGTGAAACAGGGTTAATTCGCTTCGTACCGCGTCAGGCTTGCTTTACACTGAAGCCTCCCCCTCAGGAGGCTTCAGCGATGGCCACACCACGATTGACCCAGAAAGAGATGACGGACGCCGAGCAGCGTGAACTGAAAACGCTTCTCGACCGCGCCCGTATTGCCCATGGCCGCACGCTCACCAATGCCGAAACCAATCACATTAAGAAAGAGTACATCGACAAGCTGATGGCGCAGCGCGAGACCGAAGCCAAACAGGCGCGTAAACTCAAAAAATCCCAGGCCTATAAACCCGATGCAGAGGCGACCTTCTCCTGGTCAGCCAATACCTCTCACCGCGGGCGGCGCTAGTTAGCGCCCTTTCTTTTTGCGCCCCGGCTGGGCAAAGCGTTTGCCGGCCGGCTTGCCGCGGCTCTTCTCTTCCGAGGGCGGCGCTTTGACCACCGGGCGCTTAATCGCCTGATTTTTCGGCTTAGCCTTCGCCTTTGGCTTCGCTTCTGACGAGGAGTTCTCGATCAGTTTGAAGAGCTCTATCAACTCGTCACCGGTCAGATCGCGCCATTCTCCCAGCGGAATGCCGGAGAGGCTAACGTTCATAATGCGCGTGCGTTCAAGCTTAGTGACCTCATAACCGAAGTACTCGCACATGCGGCGGATCTGACGGTTTAGCCCCTGTACCAGAGTGATACGAAACGCGAAGGGTGCCTCGCGCTTCACCTTACACTTCTTCGTCACGGTGCCCAGAATCGGCACCCCTGCCCCCATCCCCTGAATAAACTCGTCGGTAACCGGCTTATTGACGGTCACCACGTACTCTTTTTCGTGATCGTTACCGGCACGCAGGATTTTGTTGACCAGGTCGCCGTGGTTGGTAAGGAAAATGAGCCCCTGGGAGTCTTTATCCAGACGGCCAATGGGGAAGATGCGGGTGCTGTGGTTGACGAAATCGACGATGTTGTCGCGCTCGCCGTCTTCGGTGGTGCTGACGATGCCAACCGGTTTGTTCAACGCGATAAATACCAGATCTTCTGCATCACGCGGTTCGATGAGCTGACCGTTCACTTTGACCACGTCGCCGGGTGCGACCTGGTCACCAATGGTGGCGCGTTTGCCGTTGATAAACACGTTACCCTGTTCGATGTAACGGTCTGCTTCGCGGCGTGAGCAGATCCCGCTCTCGCTAATGTATTTGTTTAATCGGGTTGATTGAGCTGGCAGCATAGTTTCTCCTGTAAAGGCGAAATATACCTTAGCTTTACGCCTGTAAAAAGCTCAGCTCGCGTTAACTGAGACGGGTTTTTTGTTTGCGAGACGCTTTCAGGATTGAGCGACTTTTCATTTACTCGCCTGCTCCCTGCTTTTAGTTTTGCTATTCAAGCAGAATTCTTTGTAGTTTATAAATCACAGGGAGTAGTATGAAGGAGATTGTTCAGACAGAATCCTTCCGCCGCTGGGAGCAGAACCTAAAAGACAGACGGGCCAGGACCATTATCGCATCCCGCCTTTTTCGGCTGGCAAATGGCCTGCCGGGCGATATTAAGCCCGTAGATGAAGGGATCATGGAACTGAGGATCCACGTCGGGCCGGGCTACAGGATCTATTTTAAAGCGCAGCATGAATACATCATCGTGCTGCTGTGCGGTGGTGACAAAAGCAGCCAAGATAAAGACATACTGATGGCTAAAATGGTCGCCAGAGCGTTTGAACTGCAGGAGTGATGCGCATGAATAAATTAACCCCCTACGATCCCGCCGATGCGCTTGTTGATGATGAGCAGATCGCCCTGTTTATGGCTGATGCCTTAGAAACCGGTGACGCAGCCTATATTGCCAAAGCGCTGGGCGTGGTTGCCCGTGCGAAGGGCATGTCGGACATCGCACTCCAGACCGGGTTATCCCGGGAACAGCTCTACCGCTCATTCAGCGACAAGGGGAACCCAACGCTCAAAACTACCCTGGCAGTAATGAAAGCGTTGGGTCTGGGGCTGACGATCAAGCCTGCCGGAAATTAATACTCGTCCCGCTCGTCGTCTTCGTCCGGCTGCTCCATCACGCTGTAGGCTACCGCGCAGAAGAGCGAGTTTAGCCGCTTCATATCCCCCAGCAGCCCCAGGTGCAGGGAGCTGGTCTCGATGCTCTGCACGTTCTGCTGATGCAGGCGGTCGACGTGGGCATGGGCGTAGCGGCGGTTAAGAATACGGAAGCGGTGTTTGCTGCGGCGTAAACGACGGGCGCTCGGCACATCCCCGGAGAAGAAGACCGACATCGCCAGCTTCAGGTTGGCAAGGAGCTGTTCATGCAGGGCCTCCAGCTCTTTCAGCCCTTCCTCAGAGAACGCCCGGCGGGTGGCCAGGGATTTATCGGCAATTTCACTGCCCATACGCTCGACGATATCGGAGGCCTGCTCAAGATTAAGCGACATCTCGATAATTTCCGCCCAGCGGCGCGACTCCTCTTCCGCCAGCTCGTCCTGGGGCATGCGCGCCAGATAAAGTTTGATAGCGGTATAAAGCACGTTGATATCGTCGGCGAGCTTACGCAGCGCTTTCTCTTCCCGCGGTTCGCCGCGCATCACTTTTTGCAGGCCGTCGAGCATCTGCTCCATCGCATCCCCCATGCGCAGCGTCTCCCGGGCGGCATTTGCCAGCGCCAGGGCGGGGGTATCCAGGGCGGAGGAGTCCAGATGTTTCGGTTTCAGCCGCATATCCAGCTCTGGCTGATCGCGGATCACCCGTTCGCAAAAACGGGCCATCGGGCCGGCAAAGGGGACCATTGCCAGGCAGCGCACCAGGTTATAAAAGACGTGGAAATAGATAACCAGCTCCGACTCGGGCAGCGACAGGTTATCCATCAGGTCCGCCAGAGGGCGCACAAAGGGCAGAATAATCAGGCTGCCCACCAGCTTAAAGAGCAGGCTGCCGAGCGCCACGCGGCGGGCGGCGGCGTTAGCGGCGCTGTTGTTGAGCATCGCCAGCAGGCCGGAGCCGAGGTTAGCACCGATCACCAGACACAGCGCCACCGGGAAGGAGATTGCCCCGGCGGCAGTGAGGGTTGCGGTCAGCAGGACGGCAGCAAGGCTGGAGTAGCTGATAAGCGCGAAAACCGCGCCGATCAGGGCATCGAGCATGATATCACCGGTCAGCGAGGCGAAAATAACCTGCACGCCGTTCGCCTGGGTTATCGGCGTCACCGCCTGCACGATCAGCTCCAGCGCCAGCAGGATCAGGCCGAGGCCAATACCTACCCGGCCCATCTGGCCCGCGCGGGTCTGCTTGCGGCTCAGGAAGAAGATGACGCCGATAAAGATCAGCAGCGGCGAGAGCCAGGAGAGATCGAACGTCAGGACGCGCGCCATCAGCGCGGTACCCACGTCGGCTCCCAGCACAATCACCAGCGCAGGGGTGAGCGCCACCAGATCCTGCGCCACAAAAGAGGTGACCAGCATAGTGGTGGCGTTGCTGCTCTGAACCAGCGCGGTCACGCCAATGCCCGCACAGAACGCGAGCGGTTTCTTTTCTACGCTGCGGCTAAGGACGGTGCGCAGGCGCGCGCCAAAGACACGCATCACCCCGGTACGGACAATATGCGTGCCCCATACCAGTAAGGCCACGGCGGAAAGCAGGTGTAGCAATGTCAGCACGGATCGAGGTTCTCCTTATTGTTATCGGTTCCTTTGGTTCATTCAGTATAAGGGGTTAAACGTAAGAAAGAGACAGGGCACCCTGGGGGTGCCCTGTTAGTTGTAACGAAACGTGATGCGGCGCGTCAGTCGGCGTCGTAACCTAAGTTTGGCGCCAGCCAGCGCTCCACTTCCGCCACGCTCATCCCTTTACGCCAGGCATAATCCTCCACCTGATCCCGCTGGATCTGCGCCACGGCGAAGTATTTACTGTCCGGGTGGCTGAAGTACCAGCCCGAGACCGAGGCGCCCGGCCACATGGCGAAGGATTCGGTGAGCTTCATGCCGGTGTGCGCTTCTACGTCCAGCAATTTCCAGATGGTGCCTTTTTCCGTGTGCTCCGGGCAGGCCGGATAGCCTGGCGCCGGGCGGATGCCCTGATAGTTTTCGCGGATCAGATCCTCGTTGCTCAGGTTCTCATTCGCCGCGTAACCCCAGTAGACTTTACGCACGCGCTCGTGCAGATACTCCGCAAAGGCTTCTGCCAGGCGGTCGGCAATCGCCTTGACCATGATCTTGTTGTAATCATCGTGCTGCGCTTCGAAGGCGTCGGCCAGCGCGTCCTCTTCCAGACCGCCGGTCACCGCAAAGGCGCCGATATAATCCGCTTTGCCGCTCAGTTTTGGCGCCACGAAATCGGCCAGGCAGTAGTTGGCAAAGCCCACTTTTTCGGTCTGCTGACGCAGATGGTGGCTGACCGTCAGCACCTGGGTGCGGGTTTCATCGCGATAGATTTCGATGTCATCCCCCACGCGGTTCGCCGGGAACAGCCCCACCACGCCGCGCGGATTCAGCGATTTTTCGGCGCTCAGGGCGTCGAGCATCTCGTTGGCATCTTTGAACAGGCGTTTCGCCTCTTCACCCACTACCTCATCTTCAAGGATGCGCGGATATTTGCCCGCCAGCGACCAGGTCATAAAGAACGGCGTCCAGTCAATGTAGTTGCGCAGCGTTTCGATGCTGGCGGTCACCTCCTGTACCCCCAGACGATGTGCCACCGGCGGAATATAGCTGGACCAGTCAAATGCCAGATCGTTATCCCGCGCGGCGGCCAGCGTCACCGGCGGCGTACGCGGTTTCTTACGGGCATGCTGAATACGCACGGTTTCGTACTCCTTGCGGGTTCTGGCGACAAAGTCGTCATGCTGGGTAGCGGAAAGCAGCGCGGAGACCACGCCCACGGTGCGCGACGCGTTTTGCACGTACACCGTAGGCCCGCTGTAGTTCTGCTCGATTTTTACCGCCGTATGGGCTTTGGAGGTGGTCGCCCCGCCGATCAGCAGCGGAATGGTAAAGCCCTGGCGCTCCATCTCTTTCGCCACGTTTACCATCTCATCCAGAGAGGGGGTGATAAGCCCGGAGAGGCCAATCAGGTCGGCATTTACTTCGCGCGCGGTTTTCAGGATCTTATCCGCTGGCACCATCACGCCAAGATCGACAATCTCATAGTTATTACACTGTAGCACCACGCCGACGATGTTTTTGCCGATGTCATGCACATCGCCCTTCACGGTGGCGATAACCATCTTGCCGTTGCTGGAACCTTTCTCTTTACTGGCTTCGATGTAAGGTTCCAGGTAGGCCACCGCCTGCTTCATTACGCGGGCGGATTTCACTACCTGCGGCAGGAACATTTTGCCCTCGCCGAACAGATCCCCGACCACGTTCATGCCGTCCATCAACGGGCCTTCAATCACCTCTATCGGGCGGGCGGCCTGCTGGCGCGCCTCTTCCGTATCCTGCTCGATAAACTCGGTGATCCCTTTCACCAGCGAGTATTCCAAACGCTTTTTCACGTCCCAGGCGCGCCATTCGGCCTGCTGAACGTTCGCGCCGTCGTCGGCTTTGCTGCCGCGGTATTTTTCCGCCAGCTCCAGCATGCGCTCGGTGGCGTCATCCCGGCGGTTCAAAATCACATCCTCTACCGCATCCCGCAGCTCGGCGGGCAGGTCGTCATAAATCGCCAGCTGCCCGGCGTTAACGATCCCCATGTCCATCCCGTTGCGGATGGCATAGTACAGGAATACCGCGTGGATGGCTTCCCGCACCGGGTCGTTGCCACGGAAGGAGAAGGAGACGTTGGACACGCCGCCGGAGATGAGCGCGTGCGGCAGCTCGCGCTTGATGTCTTCGCAGGCCCCGATAAAGTCCTGGGCGTAGTTGTTGTGCTCTTCAATCCCGGTGGCCACCGCGAAGATATTGGGGTCGAAGATGATATCTTCCGGCGGGAAGCCCACCTCTTCGGTCAAAATTTTGTACGCCCGGCGGCAGATTTCAATCTTACGCTCGCGGGTATCGGCCTGGCCCACCTCATCGAAGGCCATTACCACCACGGCGGCGCCGTAACGGCGCACCAGCTTCGCGTGGTGGATAAACGGCTCCACGCCCTCTTTCATCGAGATGGAGTTAACGATGCCTTTGCCCTGAATGCACTTCAGCCCTTTTTCGATAACCTCCCATTTGGAGGAGTCGATCATGATCGGCACGCGGGCGATATCCGGCTCGCCGGCAATCAGGTTGAGGAAACGCACCATCGCCGCTTCGGCGTCGAGCATCCCCTCATCCATGTTGATATCAATAATTTGCGCGCCGCTTTCCACCTGCTGGCGGGCCACGTCCAGCGCTTCGCTGTACTTCTCTTCTTTTATCAGGCGCTTGAACTTTGCGGAGCCGGTAACGTTAGTACGTTCACCCACGTTCACAAACAGGCTATCATCGCCGATGTTCAGCGGCTCAAGGCCGGAGAGGCGACAGGCAACCGGCAGCTCGGGCAGCTTGCGTGGTGCGAGTCCTGCCACCGCGTTGCTCATGGCGGCAATGTGCTCCGGCGTGGTGCCGCAGCAGCCGCCGACGATATTCAGGAAGCCGGACTCCGCCCACTCGCGGATTTGTGCCGCCATGGTGGCCGCATCCAGGTCATATTCACCAAAGGCGTTCGGCAGGCCGGCGTTCGGGTGCGCGGTGACGTAGCACTCCGCAATGCGCGACAGCTCCTGCACATACTGGCGCAGTTCGTCCGGCCCCAGGGCGCAGTTCAGGCCAAAGCTCAGGGCATCCGCATGGCGCAGGGAGTTATAAAAGGCTTCCGTCGTCTGGCCGGAAAGGGTACGGCCGGAGGCGTCGGTAATAGTGCCGGAGATCATGATCGGCAGGTCAACGCCCAGCGCTTCGAACTCCTCTTTCACCGCATAAATGGCGGCTTTGGCGTTGAGGGTATCGAAAACGGTTTCAATCAGAATAAGGTCGGAACCGCCCTCCACCAGCGCCCGGGTCGACTCGCGGTAGGCCGCTACCAGCCCATCAAAGGTGATATTACGGAAGGCGGGATCGTTAACGTCCGGCGAGATAGAGGCGGTGCGGTTAGTGGGGCCGAGCACGCCTGCGACGTAGCGCGGTTTTTCCGGCGTGCGGGCCGTCCACTCGTCGGCGCAGGCGCGCGCCAGCCTGGCCGCCTCGTAGTTGATCTCCGCCGACAGGGATTCCATCTCGTAATCCGCCATGGCGATGGTTGTCGAGTTGAAGGTGTTGGTCTCAATGATATCGGCACCCGCCTCAAAGTAGGCGTAGTGGATAGCGGCGATAATCTCAGGCTTGCTGAGCACCAGCAGGTCGTTGTT
>DKMV01000368.1:0-305 GCA_002469605.1 Leclercia sp. UBA7405 | reverse complement strand
CAGTCGGCGAAACGCTCGCCGCGAAAATCTTCTTCGCTCAGACGATAGCTCTGGATCATGGTGCCCATACCGCCGTCCAGCACCAGAATGCGTTCATTTAACTGCGCGCGCAGTTGATCTACTTTGCTACTCACACTTGCTCCCGACAACGCTTGACCAGGCCAATAAGGCTGCGGTCCATACTGGCATAATCTTGCAGGGTGGAAAAGTCACACGGCGGTAACATGAGACATGTTCACCATTACTCCTCCGACCAGGAGTGAAAGCGGTTGCAAAACCACCAGATAAAACGAAAATGATTTCCA
>DKMV01000259.1 GCA_002469605.1 Leclercia sp. UBA7405 | reverse complement strand
GCCTACGGCAAAATTCACCTGTTTATGGGTGGCGTGGGTAACGACGGTCATATCGCGTTTAACGAGCCGGCCTCTTCTCTGGCGTCCCGTACCCGTATCAAAACCCTGACCCACGACACCCGCATCGCTAACTCCCGCTTCTTTGATGGCGATGTTAACCAGGTGCCAAAATATGCCCTGACCGTCGGCGTCGGCACGCTGCTGGATGCTGAAGAAGTAATGATCCTGGTGCTGGGCAGCGTTAAGGCGCAGGCCCTGCAGGCGGCGGTTGAAGGCAACGTGAACCATATGTGGACCATCAGCTGCCTGCAGCTGCATCCGAAAGCGGTTGTGGTTTGCGACGAGCCGTCCACCATGGAGCTGAAGGTTAAAACCCTGAAATACTTCAACGAGTTAGAAGCCGAAAACATTAAAGGTCTGTAATATCATCCCGTCTCAGGAGTGAGGCGGGATATTTTTTAAAACCGGGGGTCAATATGTACGCTTTAACCCAGGGCCGGATTTATACCGGCTATGAAATTCTGGACGACCATGCGATCGTTATCGCTGATGGCCTGATTGAACGTGTCTGTCCGTTAAGCGAGCTGCCTGCAGGCATTGAACAACGCTCGCTCAATGGCGCAATTCTTTCCCCCGGTTTTATCGACGTGCAGCTTAACGGCTGCGGCGGCGTGCAGTTCAACGATACCGCTGAGGCCGTCACTGTTGAAACCCTGGAGATCATGCAGAAGGCCAACGAGAAATCGGGCTGCACCAGCTATCTGCCGACGCTCATCACCACCAGCGATGAGCTGATGAAACAGTGTATCCGCGTGATGCGCGAGTATCTGGCGAAACACCCGAACCAGGCGCTGGGTCTGCACCTCGAAGGCCCCTGGCTGAATATGGTCAAGAAAGGCACCCATAACCCGAACTATGTGCGAACCCCGGACGCCGAGCTGGTGGATTACATGTGCGCCAACGCCGATGTGATTACCAAAGTGACGCTGGCGCCCGAGATGACCGGAACGGATGTGATTGCGCAGCTGGCCGCCGCGGGCATTGTGGTCTCTGCCGGACACTCCAACGCCACCCTGAAAGAGGCCAAAGCGGGCTACCGGGCGGGCATCACCTTTGCCACCCATCTTTATAACGCGATGCCGTACATCACCGGCCGTGAGCCGGGGCTGGTAGGGGCTATTCTCGACGAGCCGGAGTGGTACTGCGGGATTATTGCCGATGGCCTGCACGTGGATTACACCAACATCCGTAACGCCAAGCGCCTGAAGGGCGATAAGCTGTGTCTGGTAACGGACGCCACGGCACCGGCAGGTGCAAACATTGAGCAGTTCATTTTTGCTGGTAAAACAATATACTACCGGAATGGACTGTGTGTGGACGAAAACGGCACCCTGAGCGGCTCTTCGCTTACGATGATCGAAGGGGTACGCAATCTGGTCGAGCACTGCGGTATTGCGCTGGACGAAGTGTTACGTATGGCGACACTCTACCCGGCTCGCGCCATGGGCTTCGATAAGCAGCTCGGCAGCATTGCGCCAGGCAAAGTGGCAAACCTGACCGCATTCACGCGCGATTATAAAATCATCAAGACCATCGTTAATGGTAACGAGGTCGTCACCGAGTAAGTAAAAGTATGACATCAGGCGGACAAGCTCAAATTGGTAACGTTGACCTCGTTAAACAGCTGAACAGTGCGGCGGTGTACCGCCTGATCGATCAGCACGGGCCAATCTCCCGTATTCAGATTGCGGAACAGAGCCAGCTTGCCCCCGCCAGCGTAACCAAAATTACGCGTCAGCTTATAGAGCGCGGTTTGATCAAAGAAGTGGATCAGCAGGCCTCCACCGGCGGCCGCCGCGCTATCTCTATTATTACCGAAACCCGTAATTTCCAGGCCGTCGGGGTCCGTCTGGGTCGTCATGACACCACCCTCACCCTGTACGACATGAGCAGTAAAGCCATTGCGGAAGAGCACTATCCCCTGCCGGAACGCACTCAGGAGACGCTGGAACACGCCCTGCTGAATACCATCGCCCTGTTTATCGAAACCCATCAACGGAAAATCCGCGAGCTGATCGCCATCTCGGTTATTTTACCCGGCCTTGTCGATCCGGAGAGCGGTGTGATTCGCTACATGCCGCACATTCAGGTAGAGAACTGGGGCCTGGTGAAGGCGCTGGAGAAACGCTTTCACGTCACCTGCTTTGTCGGGCACGACATTCGTAGCCTGGCGCTGGCGGAGCACTACTTTGGTGCGAGCCAGGATTGCGAAGACTCCATCCTGGTGCGCGTGCATCGCGGTACGGGGGCGGGGATCATCTCCAACGGACGCATTTTCATTGGCCGCAACGGCAACGTGGGCGAGATTGGCCATATTCAGGTAGAGCCGCTGGGCGAGCGCTGCCACTGCGGCAATTTTGGCTGTCTTGAGACCGTGGCCGCCAACGCCGCCATCGAGCAGCGCGTCCGCCACCTGCTTGAGCAGGGTTATCAAAGCCGTATCCTTCTCGAAGAGTGTAAAATTACCGCCATCTGTAAAGCCGCCAATAAAGGCGATGCGCTGGCCTGCGAAGTGATCGAACAGGTCGGCCGCCACCTCGGTAAAACCATCGCTATCGCCATCAACCTGTTTAACCCGCAAAAAGTGGTGATTGCCGGTGAGATCACCGAGGCCGAAAAAGTGCTGCTGCCCGCCATTGAAGGCTGCATTAATACCCAGGCGCTGAAGGCGTTTCGCCAGAACCTGCCGGTGGTGCGATCCACGCTGGATCACCGCTCCGCTATTGGCGCCTTTGCGCTGGTAAAACGCGCCATGCTTAACGGGATCCTGCTCCAGCGTTTGCTGGAAAGCTGACGGAGTCTTATAGTTACGCCTTCTTTTTTTAATGCCGGACAGCCCATGACCATTAAGAACGTAATTTGTGATATCGACGGCGTGCTGATGCACGATAACGTTGCCGTGCCGGGCGCGGCGGCATTTCTTAACGGCATTATGGAAAAAGGAATGCCGCTGGTACTGCTGACCAACTTCCCCTCCCAGACCGGGCAGGATCTGGCTAACCGCTTTGCCACCGCGGGCGTGGACGTGCCGGCGAGCGTGTTCTACACCTCGGCGATGGCGACCGCCGACTTCCTGAAGCGCCAGGAGGGCAAAAAAGCCTACGTGGTGGGTGAAGGGGCGCTTATTCATGAGCTCTATAAAGCCGGATTTACCATCACCGACGTCAACCCCGACTTTGTGATCGTGGGCGAGACGCGCTCCTATAACTGGGAGATGATGCATAAGGCTGCCTACTTCGTGGCCAACGGCGCCCGCTTTATCGCCACCAACCCGGACACCCACGGCCGCGGCTTCTATCCGGCCTGCGGCGCGCTGTGCGCCGGCATTGAAAAAATCTCTGGCCGCACGCCGTTCTACGTGGGTAAGCCCAGCCCGTGGATCATCCGTGCGGCGCTGAATACCATGCAGGCCCACTCGGAAGATACGGTCATCGTAGGCGATAACCTGCGTACCGACATTCTCGCCGGATTCCAGGCGGGTCTGGAAACCATTCTGGTCCTCTCCGGGGTATCGACCATGGACGATATCGATACGATGCCGTTCCGGCCCAGCTGGATCTACCCTTCGGTGGCGGAAATCGACGTTCTGTAAGCCGAAACCACGTCTCCGGACGTGGTTTTTTCATTTCTGCGGCCCCTGAATAGCTTCTCGTTTAATAAAAACCCATTTGAACTGAAAATTCATTAATAAATAACGCTACAACGTGCGCTATTTTCAACATTCCATAATGCCCATTGCGTTTTTTACGTTTTACCCGGCAAAAGCCTTGCCCGCTCTCCCCTTTTGCGGCATTTTCATAAGCAAGCAACATCACACTGCAACAGGGTTAACGGAGAAGGTTATGTGTTCAATTTTTGGCGTACTGGATATTAAAACTGACGCGGCCGAGCTGCGTAAAAAAGCACTGGAACTCTCTCGTCTGATGCGCCACCGCGGCCCGGACTGGTCCGGTGTATACGCCAGCGATAAAGCCATTCTGGCGCATGAACGTCTGTCCATCGTCGACGTCAACGCCGGCGCCCAGCCGCTCTATAACGACAAAAAAACCCATGCGCTGGCCGTTAACGGTGAAATTTACAACCATCAGGCGCTGCGCGCCGAGTATGGCGACCGCTACAGCTTCCAGACCGGCTCGGACTGCGAAGTAATCCTTGCGCTGTATCAGGAGAAAGGCCCGGAATTCCTCGACGATCTGCAGGGCATGTTCGCCTTCGCCCTGTATGACAGCGAAAAAGACGCTTACCTGATTGGCCGCGACCATATCGGCATTATCCCGCTCTATATGGGCCACGATGAGCACGGTAACTTCTACGTTGCCTCTGAGATGAAGGCTCTGGTACCGGTGTGCCGCACCATTAAAGAGTTCCCGGCAGGCAGCTACCTCTGGAGCAAAGACGGCGAAATTCGCCAGTACTATCAGCGCGACTGGTTCGACTACGAGGCGGTGAAAGATAACGTTACCGACAAAGCTGAACTGCGTCAGGCGCTGGAAGATGCGGTGAAGAGCCACCTGATGTCCGACGTGCCTTATGGCGTGCTGCTCTCCGGTGGCCTGGACTCCTCCGTGATCTCGGCGATCACCAAAAAGTTCGCTGCCCGCCGCGTGGAAGATCAGGAGCGCTCAGAAGCCTGGTGGCCGCAGCTGCACTCATTCGCCGTAGGTCTGGAAGGGGCGCCGGATCTGAAAGCCGCCCAGGAAGTGGCCAACCACCTCGGTACCGTGCACCATGAAATTCACTTCACCGTGCAGGAAGGGCTGGATGCGATCCGCGATGTGATTTACCACATTGAAACTTACGATGTGACCACCATCCGCGCCTCCACACCGATGTATTTAATGTCGCGTAAAATCAAGGCGATGGGCATTAAAATGGTGCTCTCCGGCGAAGGTTCTGACGAAGTGTTCGGCGGCTACCTGTACTTCCATAAGGCGCCGGACGCCAAAGAGCTGCACGAAGAGACGGTGCGTAAACTGCAGGCGCTGCATATGTTTGACTGCGCCCGCGCCAACAAAGCGATGTCTGCCTGGGGTGTGGAAGCGCGCGTCCCCTTCCTGGATAAGCAATTCCTTGACGTGGCTATGCGTATCAACCCGCAGGACAAGATGTGCGGCAACGGCAAAATGGAAAAACATATCCTGCGCGAATGTTTCGAATCCTACCTGCCGGCGAGCGTGGCCTGGCGTCAGAAGGAGCAGTTCTCCGACGGCGTGGGTTATAGCTGGATCGATACCCTGAAAGAGGTGGCGGCGAAGCAGGTTTCTGACCAGCAGCTGGAAACCGCCAGCTTCCGCTTCCCGTATAACACGCCTGCATCGAAAGAGGCCTATCTGTACCGCGAGATCTTCGAAGAGCTGTTCCCGGTGCCAAGCGCAGCGGAGTGCGTGCCGGGCGGCCCGTCCGTGGCCTGCTCCTCGGCAAAAGCCATTGAATGGGACGAATCATTCAAAGCCATGAACGATCCGTCAGGACGCGCGGTGGGCGTTCACCAATCTGCTTATAAATGATCCCATCAGCAGATATCAGGCCCTTCGGGGCCTTTTTTTTGATCTGTTTTTGCCCGGATAAATTCGCTTAATAACCAATAATCGCCGAATATTCGGTCACGCTGTTCGCAACCTAACCAAACAGTCAGCTTATGCTTATTTTCGATGAAAAAGGTGTTGACGCTGCAAGGGTCTATACGCATAATGCGCCCCGCAACGCCGATAAGGTAACGCGCAAAAAGATGGCTACGTAGCTC
>DKMV01000140.1:19561-19829 GCA_002469605.1 Leclercia sp. UBA7405 | reverse complement strand
GGGGGCGGCGGTCTGTTCCAGCAGCCGGTCCGGATCCGGGCGCAGGGGCTCATCGGTCATTTAGTTGTTCCTCAGCGCGTCCAGCGCCAGATTTAACGCCACAATGTTGACCACCGGCATCCCGAGGAAGCTGACCAGCGGTTTTTCGGTATGTTCAGCCACCAGCCGGCTCACTTCGGCGGTGGTGAGCCCACGGGCCCGGGCGACGCGGGGGATCTGCCAGGCGACCGCTTCCGGCGTCAGGCTATAATCCAGCCCGCTGGCGGAG
>DKMV01000140.1:1662-19301 GCA_002469605.1 Leclercia sp. UBA7405 | reverse complement strand
CCTGCGGGTTGGCGGCGCGCAGGGCCGCTATCCGCTCCTTCACCGCGCTATCCAGCGCCGGGTTGCTGCCCGCCAGGTTGCTGCCGCCGGAGGCCATGGGATTATACGGGCTTTCCGCCGTGGCGGAAGGCCGTCCCTGGAAGTAGCCCGGGTCAGTAAAGTTCTGGCCAATCAGCCGGGAACCGCGGATCTCCCCCTCCTGTAAAATCAGGGAGCCGTTGGCCCGATCGGTAAACCACCACTGGCCCAGGGCGGTGGTGACCAGTGGATAGAGCCCGCCGGTAATCAGCGCCAGCAGAATAAACAGCAGTATAGCGGGACGTAACATAGCCATTTGATTTTCCTCTTAAACCATCCCGAACAGAGTGAGCACCAGGTCGATAGCCTTAATGCCGATAAAGGGCACCAGCAGCCCGCCCAGGCCGTAGATCCACAGATTGCGGCGCAGCATGGCGGCGGCGGTGAGCGGCTTGTAACTCACCCCCCGCAGCGCCAGCGGAATTAAAAAGACGATGATCAGGGCGTTAAAAATCACCGCGCTCAGAATGGCCGAGGCGGGGGAGTGCAGTTGCATCACGTTCAGGGCGTTCAGCTGCGGATAGGTCACCGCAAAGGCCGCCGGAATAATGGCGAAATATTTCGCCACGTCGTTGGCGATGCTGAAGGTGGTGAGCGAGCCGCGGGTCATCAGCATCTGTTTGCCGATATGCACCACTTCGATAAGCTTGGTGGGGTTGGAGTCGAGGTCCACCATGTTACCCGCCTCTTTTGCCGCTTGGGTGCCGGAGTTCATGGCCACCGCCACGTCCGCCTGGGCCAGCGCCGGGGCATCGTTGGTACCGTCACCGGTCATCGCCACCAGCCGTCCTTCGGCCTGATACTGGCGGATCAGCGCCAGTTTCGCCTCGGGTGTTGCTTCAGAAAGAAAATCATCCACCCCCGCCTCGGCGGCAATGGCCGCGGCCGTTAGCCGGTTATCGCCGGTGATCATCACCGTTTTGATGCCCATTTTGCGCAGCTGGGAGAAGCGCTCTTTGATACCGCCTTTGACGATATCCTTCAGGGCGATAACCCCCAGCACCCTGGCCCCTTCCGCTACCACCAGCGGGGTGGCGCCATCCCGGGCGACGCTCTCCACCAGGGTGTCCACCTCGGACGGGAAGTGGCCGCTGTTAGCTTCGATATGGCGACGCAGGGCATCCACCGAGCCTTTACGGATCATGCGGTCCTGAATATTAATGCCGCTCATGCGCGTCTGGGCGGTGAAGGGCACGAAGGTAGCGTTCAGGCTCTGCACGTCGCGCTGGCGCAGGTTAAAGCGCTGTTTCGCCAGCACCACGATGCTGCGGCCTTCCGGCGTCTCATCCGCCAGCGAGGCGAGCTGCGCCGCATCGGCGAGGGTCTTTTCATCCACGCCCGGCGCGGGCAGGAAGTCCGAAGCCTGGCGGTTGCCGAGGGTGATGGTGCCGGTCTTATCCAGCAGCAGCACGTCCACGTCGCCCGCCGCCTCCACCGCGCGGCCGCTGGTGGCGATGACGTTGGCACCCAGCATCCGGCTCATCCCCGCCACGCCGATGGCGGAAAGCAGGCCACCGATGGTGGTGGGGATCAGGCACACCAGCAGGGCCACCAGCACGGTCACGCTCACCGGCGTGCCGCCGTAGGCGGAGAAGGGCCACAGGGTGGCGGTTGCCAGCAGGAAGACCAGCGTCAGGGCCACCAGCAGGATCGTCAGGGCGATCTCGTTGGGGGTTTTGCGGCGCTGAGCCCCTTCGACCATGGCGATCATCCGGTCGAGGAAGGTTTCGCCGGGGTTCACGCTGCAGCGGATCACCAGCCAGTCGGAGAGAATGCGCGTCCCGCCGGTGACGGAGGCAAAATCGCCCCCCGACTCACGGATAACCGGCGCGGATTCGCCGGTGATGGCGCTCTCGTCCACCGAGGCGCCCCCCTCGATCACCTCCCCGTCGCAAGGGATGGTATCGCCGGCTTCCACCAGCACGATATCCCCTTTGCGCAGGGCATCGGCGGGCACCTCATCGCTGGCGGCGTCATATTTTGGCTCGTGCAGCCTGCGGGCCAGAACGGTCTTTTTTACCCCCCGCAGGCTGTTGGCCTGGGCTTTACTGCGCCCCTCTGCCAGCGCCTCGGCAAAGTTGGCGAACAGGACGGTAAACCACAGCCACAGGCTGATGGCGGCGGTAAAGCGCGCATTGCCCGCCAGCAGGCCGCCCGCCATGGCGATGGCCAGCAGGGTGGTCAGCACGCTGCCGATCCAGACGATAAACATTACCGGGTTGTGCCACTGCACGCGCGGGCTCAGCTTGGTTACCGCATCCAGCAGCGCCTGGCGAACCAGCGAGGGCTCAAGCAGGGCCAGTTGCTTACGACTCATGTCAAATACTCCGCAAAATCAGCGTAAAGAGAGATGTTCCGCGACCGGGCCTAACGCGAGGGCGGGGATAAAGGTAAGGGCGCCCACCAGCAGTACGGTGCCGATCAGCAGGCCGATAAACAGCGGGCCGCTGGTGGGCAGGGTCCCGGTTGAAGCGGGCTGGCTCTTTTTATTAACCAGGGATCCGGCGATAGCCATTACCGGAATAATCACCCCGAAGCGCCCGAGCAGCATGCAGGCCGCCAGCAGCACGTTCCAGAACGGCGAGTTGGCGCTTAAGCCGGCAAAGGCGCTGCCGTTGTTGTTGGCGGCGGACGAGACGGCATACAGCACTTCGCTAAAGCCGTGAATACCGGGGTTAAAGATGCCGCTGCGCCCGGCGTCGGTCATCAGCGCCAGGGCGGTGCCCAGCAGCACCAGCGCCGGAGTCACCAGGATGGCGAGGGCGGTGAGCTTCATCTCGCGAACGTCGATTTTTTTACCCAAATACTCCGGCGTGCGGCCAATCATCAGCCCGGCGATAAAGACCGCCAGCAACACAAAGAGCAGCATGCCGTACAGCCCCGAACCGACACCACCGAAGACCACCTCGCCAATCTGCATCAGCCACAGGGGGATCATCCCGCCCAGCGCGGTAAAGGAGTCGTGCATGGCGTTCACCGCTCCGCAGGAGGCGGCGGTGGTCACAACCGCATAGAGGCTGCTGGCCAGAATGCCAAAGCGGCTCTCTTTGCCCTCCATATTGATGGCGCTGTCAGCTCCGAGCGTGAGCAGATGGCCGTTGCCCTGCCATTCGGCCCACATCACCAGCGCCGCACACACCACGAAGATCAGCGACATGGCCCAGAGGATCGCCTGGCCCTGACGGCGATCCCGCACCGCATCGCCAAAGGCAAAGCAGAGCGCGGCGGGAATTAAAAAGATCGCCAGCATCTGCACGATGTTGGTCAGCGCGGTGGGGTTTTCAAAAGGGTGGGCCGAGTTGGTGTTGAAGAAACCGCCGCCGTTGGTGCCCAGCATTTTAATGGCTTCCTGGGAGGCGACCGGCCCCATCGGCAGCAGCTGGCGGGCCCCCTCCAGCGAGGTAAAGGGCTGGTAGGGGTTAAGATTTTGCAGCGCTCCCTGCTGGATAAAGAACAGCGCCAGCAGCAGAGAGATGGGCAGCAGCACCCAGAGGGTGATGCGGGTGATATCGACCCACGCATTGCCAAGTGTAGTGACGCTCTGGCGGCTAAAGGCGCGGGTCAGGGCAAAGATCACCGCGATGCCGCTGGCGGCAGAGAGGAAGTTTTGCACCGTCAGCCCGGCCATCTGGCTGAAGTAGCTCAGGGTGGACTCCCCGGCGTACGACTGCCAGTTGGTGTTGCTGACGAAGCTCACCGCCGTATTCAGCGCCAGATGCCAGGAGAGGCCGGGAAGCTGTTGAGGATTGAGCGGCAGCAGCCCCTGCAACATCAGCATGGCAAAGAGGACCACCAGCCCCACCAGGTTGAGCAGCAAAACCGCGGCCAGGTAGCGCCGCCAGCTCATCTCCTCTACCGGGATCTTCAGCATCCGCAGCAGGCTGTTATCCAGACGGGCGATAGCCGGAAGTGGGGCGCCGGTAATCATCCGTGCCAGCAGCGACCCCAGCGGCCGGGCGAGGGCGAACAGCACCAGCAGAAAGCTGGCGATCAGCAAAAATCCTTGCGCGGCCATCAGAATGCCTCCGCGTTAATCAGGGCATAAACCAGATAAACCAGTAACAGGAACACCAGCACAATGCCGGTAATCACGCCTGCAGTCACAATTCACCTCCGGGTGACGTTGATATTTCTGCAAACGGTAAGATTTCCGGCGCAAAGATTTCGTAAAAAAGCGGGGGGAGGGGTGTAAAAAAAGTATAAAAATGGATAAACCCATAATTTAACTAATGTTTAGTATTAATTTAACTTTTATGTAACTTAATTACGGATTTAGTGTAAATATTGGCTAAATGAATGAAAAAAAGTGGTCGGATGAGTAGTAAACTTTCAGCCAACGCGATACTATTTTCATCAGATAGCCTGTTTTATTTTTCCGGAGCCCGTTTCCGGCCAGACTTAGGGGAGAGAATAATGGATCACTACACCGCATATCCTGCACATATCGTTCTGTTACGCCGCGCTTTCGCCGTGGTGGCTGGCATCCTGGCGCTGCCGGTGATGTTGTTCTGGAAAGATCGTGCCCGTTTTTACAGCTATCTGCACCGCGTCTGGGCGAAAACCAGCGATAAGCCGGTGTGGATGGATCTGGCGGAAAAAGCCGCCTGTGATTTTTATTAAATAAGAAAGACTACACACAGCAATAAGCAAACCGCTACAGCAATGTGGCGGTTTTTTTATGCCCGCTAAACGCCCCCGGACCGGGGTGCCAGAGAGGATCGTTGCATTTGTGAATGGCTACTATTGTTAATGCGAAGTATTCTGAATCGCTCACTTATGTTACGGACGAACACTCTGGAGTTTTATGCCCATCCATCTGGTCTGGTTTCGCGCCGATCTGCGCCTCCATGACAACCTGGCGCTTGCCGCCGCCTGTCGACGTCAAAACGCCCGCGTGCTGGCGCTCTTTATTGCCACTCCCGGGCAATGGCAGCGTCACGACATGGCCCCGCGCCAGGCCGCTTATCTGCATACCCATCTCAATAACCTGCGCCAGCAGCTGGCGGAAAAAGGGATCCCGCTGATTTACGCCGAGGTAGAGGATTTTGCCGCCCAGGAGCGCAAAGTGGCGGACATCTGCGCCGAACACGAGGTGACCGACCTCTTTTATAACTATCAGTATGAAGTTAACGAGCAGCAGCGGGATCGCTGGCTTGAGCAGAGCCTAAAAACGGTCACCTTCCAGGGATTTGATGACAGCGTCATCCTGCCGCCCGGCAGCGTGATGACCGGCAACCATGAGATGTACAAAGTCTTTACCCCCTTTAAAAACGCCTGGCTGCGTCGCCTGAAAGAGGGGTTGCCGGAGTGCGCTGCCGCACCTGCCCGGCGCGAAGGGGAATTGATACCCGACGACGCCACAGCGCTCGACTTTGATTACCCTCAGGAACCCTTTGACGCCGACCTGTTTCCGGCCAGCGAAAAAGCGGCGATTGCCCGGCTGCGCCAGTTTTGCCAGCAGGGGGCAGGGGAGTACGAAAATCAGCGGGATTATCCCGCCATCGAGGGCACCAGCCGCCTGTCGGCCTGCCTGGCGCTGGGAGTACTCTCTGCCCGCCAGTGTCTGCATCGCCTGCTGGCGGAGCAGCCGCAGGCGCTGGAAGGGGGGCCTGGCGCCGTCTGGCTGAACGAGCTTATCTGGCGAGAATTTTACCGTCACCTGATGACGTATCATCCTGATTTATGTAAACATCGGCCATTCATCCGCTGGACCGAGAATGTGGCCTGGCAGCAGGATGACGACAAGCTAAAGGCCTGGCAGGAGGGGCGCACCGGCTACCCTATCGTGGATGCGGCGATGCGCCAGCTCAATGAAACCGGCTGGATGCACAACCGCCTGCGGATGATTACCGCCAGCTTTTTGATAAAAGATCTGCTGATCGACTGGCGTATCGGGGAGCGATATTTTATGTCCCGGCTTATTGATGGTGACCTGGCCGCCAACAACGGCGGCTGGCAGTGGGCGGCCTCGACCGGCACCGATGCGGCCCCCTATTTCCGTATTTTTAACCCGACAACCCAGGGGCAGAAGTTTGATGCCGACGGCGCCTTTATTCGCCGCTGGCTGCCTGAGCTGGCCGCGCTGCCGGACAAGGCTATTCACGACCCCTGGAGCTGGGCGGATAAACAGGGGCGCAGCCTCGACTATCCGCGCCCGGTTGTCGATCATAAACAGGCGCGCGCCGCCACCCTGGCAGCCTATGAAGCCGCCCGTAAAGCGTAAGAGAGTGATGATGAAAAACAGCGAACTGGAAAGCCTGATTAACGACAAACTGAACAGCGCCAAATTTAGCGACTACGGCCCCAACGGTCTGCAGGTTGAAGGACGCGAGCAGGTGCAGAAAATTATCACCGGCGTCACCGCCAGCCAGGCGCTGCTGGACGAAGCGGTCCGGCAGAATGCGGATGCGGTGATCGTGCACCACGGCTACTTCTGGAAGAACGAAGCGCCGATCATTCGCGGCATGAAGCGCAACCGCCTGAAAACCCTGCTGGCAAACGATATCAACCTTTATGGCTGGCACCTGCCGCTGGATGCCCACCCGGAACTGGGCAACAACGTCCAGCTGGCGCAGCTGCTGGGTATTACGGTGATGGGCGAGATCGAAGAGCTGCTCCCCTGGGGCGAGCTGTCGATGCCGGTGCCGGGCCTCGAGCTGGCCTCGTGGATCGAAGCGCGTCTGGGACGTCGCCCGCTGTGGTGCGGCGATACCGGCCCGGAGCAGGTTAAACGCGTCGCCTGGTGTACCGGTGGCGGCCAGGGCTTTATCGACAAGGCGGCACATTTCGGCGTGGATGCCTTTATTACCGGTGAAGTCTCCGAGCAGACCATTCATTCGGCGCGCGAGCAGGGGCTGCATTTTTACGCCGCCGGCCACCACACCACCGAGCGCGGCGGTATCCGCGCTCTCAGCGAATGGCTGACCGAAAATACCGACCTGGATGTTACTTTTATTGATATCCCTAACCCTGCCTGATGAGAGGTGCCTGAGTGCAGCGAGCCCGTTGTTATCTGTTAGGCGAAACCGCCGTGGTGCTGGAGCTTGAGCCTCCCGTCACCCTGGCGACGCAAAAAAGAATCTGGCGTCTGACCCAGCGGCTGGGCGAGATCCCGGAGGTGGTGGAAGCCATTCCGGGCATGAACAACATCACCGTGGTGCTGCGCAATCCGCATTCGGTGGCGCTGGACGCCATCGAGCGGCTACAGCGCTGGTGGGAGGAGAGCGAGGCGCTGGAGCCAGAATCGCGCGCCATCGACATCCCGGTGGTCTACGGCAAATCCGCCGGGCCGGATCTGGGCGAGGTGGCGCGTCACGCCGCGCTGACGGAAAAGCAGGTGGTGGAGCTTCACGCCTCCGTCGATTACGTGGTCTGGTTCCTCGGCTTCCAGCCCGGCTTCCCCTATCTGGGCGGCCTGCCGGAGCAGCTGGCCACCCCGCGTCGGGATGAGCCCCGCCTGCAGGTGCCCGCTGGCTCGGTGGGCATTGGCGGTCCGCAGACCGGTATTTACCCCTTAGCCTCTCCGGGCGGCTGGCAGCTGATTGGCCACACGCCGCTGGCGCTGTTTGACGCCCGGCGGGATGAGCCGGTGCTGCTGCGCCCGGGGGATACCGTGCGCTTTGTTCCGCAAAAGGAGGGGGTATGTTAAAAATTATTCGCGCCGGGTTATATACCTCGGTGCAGGACGGCGGTCGCATCGGCCTGCGCCAGTCGGGCATCAGCTACTGCGGCGCGCTGGACAGGCCGGCGTTGCAGATAGCCAACCTGCTGGTGGGCAACGACGCTAACGCCGCCGCGCTGGAGATCACCCTCGGACAGTGCAGCGTCGAGTTTGAGCAGGATGGCTGGTTTGCCCTGACGGGGGCAGGCTGCGATGCGAAGCTCGACGACGCGGCGGTGTGGACCGGGTGGCGTCTGCCGGTGAAGGCCGGACAGCGGCTCACTCTTCATCGTCCCCTGCACGGCATGCGCAGCTATCTGGCCGTTGCCGGCGGCATCGACGTCCCTCAGGTGATGGACTCCAGCAGTACCGATCTCAAAATCGGCATGGGCGGCTTTGAAGGGCGTCTGCTTAAAGATGGCGATCGGCTGCGCATCACCCCCGGCGGCCGGACGTTCCTGGAAGCGCAGGGGGTCAAGCAGCTCTTGTGGAACAACCGCGTGCGCGCCCTGCCGGGCCCGGAGTACCACGAGTTTGACCAGGCATCCCAGGATGCGCTCTGGCGCCTGCCGTGGCAGCTCAGCCCGCAGAGTAACCGCATGGGCTATCGCCTGCAGGGGCAAAAGCTACAGCGCACCACCGGGCGGGAGATGGTCTCTCACGGCCTGCTGCCGGGGGTTATCCAGGTGCCGCCTAACGGCCAGCCGATTATCCTGATGAACGATGCCCAGACCACCGGCGGCTACCCGCGCATTGCCTGCATTATCGAGGCGGATATGTACCACCTGGCGCAGATCCCGCTGGGTCAGCCGATCCACTTTGTCTCCTGTACCCTGGAAGAGGCGCTGGAGGCGCGGCGCGTGCAGAGACAATATATTGAACAGCTGGCGTGGAGGTTGCATGACAGAGGTTGATTTAAACGCCGACTTGGGCGAAGGGTGCGGCAGCGATGCCGCGCTGTTACAGCTGGTCTCCTCGGCGAATATCGCCTGCGGTTTTCACGCCGGGGATGCGCAGACCATGGTCGCCTGCGTGCGGGAAGCGCTGAAAAATGGCGTCGCCGTGGGGGCGCACCCCAGCTTTCCGGATCGGGAAAACTTTGGCCGCACGGCCATGTCCCTGCCGCCGGAGACGGTCTACGCCCAGGTGCTGTATCAGATTGGGGCCCTGGAGGCGATCGTTCGCGCCGAAGGGGGGCGCCTGCGGCACGTAAAACCCCACGGCATGCTCTATAACCAGGCGGCAAAAGAGCCGGCGCTGGCGGATGCCATTGCCCGGGCGGTACACGCCGTCGGGCCGGAATTAATTCTGGTGGGGCTGGCGGGCAGCGAGCTGATTCGCGCCGGGGCGCGCTATGGCCTGCAAACCCGCGAGGAGGTCTTCGCCGACCGGGGATATCAGGCCGACGGTAGCCTGGTGCCGCGCAGCCAGCCGGGGGCGCTGATTACCGACGAGCAGCAGTCGCTGGCGCAAACCCTGGAGATGGTGCAGCACGGCCGGGTGAAAAGTATTACCGGCGAGTGTGCCACCGTGAACGCGCAGAGCGTCTGCATTCACGGGGATGGCGAACACGCCCTGGCCTTTGCCCGCCGCCTGCGCGATGAATTTGCAGCACAACATATAAAAATTAGTGCGTAACGCACAAACACAACACAACCAACAGGAAACGCAACATGGCAGAGACGCTCTCCCTCTGGCCACTCATCGGTATCGCGGTGATCGTGGTCGGATTCCTTTTACGCTTTAACCCGGTGCTGGTGGTGATCGTCGCCGGGATCGTCACCGGCCTTGCGGCCCATATGCCTTTCGCCACCATTCTTGAAAAGCTGGGGGAGGGGTTCCTGAATACCCGTAACCTGCCCTATATCCTGCTGATCCCGCTGGCGGTGATCGGCCTGCTTGAGCGCCACGGCCTGAAAGAGCGCGCCCAGGCCTGGATCGCGAAGATCCGGAGCGCCACCTCGGGGCGCCTGCTGATCGTCTATCTGTTCGTGCGTGAAGCGACGGCGGCGATGGGGCTGACCAGCCTTGGCGGCCATCCGCAGATGGTGCGCCCGCTGCTGGCACCGATGGCGGAGGGGGCGGCAGAGCAGAAGTATGGCGCTCTGCCGGGCGCGGTGCGCTATCGCCTGCGCGCCATGTCGGCGGCCACCGACAACGTCGGCCTCTTCTTTGGCGAGGATATTTTTGTCGCCTTTGGTGCCATTATCTTTATGCATAACTTTATGCTGGAGTCGGGCGGCATTCAGACCGAGCCGCTGCACATCGCCCTGTGGGGGATCCCCACTGCGCTCTGCGCCTTCGCCATCCACGCCACCCGCCTGTGGCGGCTGGACAAGCATCTGGAGCGCGAGCTGGCTAAAGTGCAGGGAGAAGCGAAATGAATTTCCAGCAAAGCTATCTGTACTGGCTGGCAGGCCTGGTCCTGCTGATTGTGGCGGTGATGTCGTTCCGGGATAAAGCCAACCCCAGGCGCCTGACTACCGGCCTGTTCTGGGGCATCTACGGCCTGATGTTCCTCCTCGGCGACTGGACTTATCAGCTGGTGGGGGATAAGCGCACGGTGCATATCGCCGTGGGTGCGGCGGTGGTAGGGCTGGCGCTGATTGCCGGCTTCGGCGGCGTGCGCCTTGGCAGCTATCATCAGCGTAAGCCGGAAGAGCGCGAGGCCAGCGCGAAACGGCTCGGCAACCGCCTGTTCTATCCGGCGCTGGCGATCCCGGTGGTAACGGTGATCGGCGTGCTGATGTTCAACCATATTCCGGGCTTGCAGGAGACCCTGTTCGGGCCGGGCAACCACGCTACGCTGGTGACGCTCTTCTCCATGACCGTTGGCTCGCTGGTGGGGCTGGGAATGGCGGTCAAAATGACCCATGAGAAGGTGCATCAGCCGATTCAGGAGGCGCGCCGCCTGCTGGACTCCATCGGCTGGGCCTTTATTCTGCCGCAGATCCTGGCGACCCTTGGCCTGCTGTTTACCGCGGCGGGGGTGGGGGAGGGGATCTCCTGGCTGACCCAAACCTATCTGGCCGTGGACAGCCGCTTTATCGCCGTGGCGGTTTACGCTATCGGCATGGCGCTTCTGACCATGGTGATGGGCAACGCCTTTGCCGCCTTCCCGATTGTGACCGCCGGGATCGGCATTCCGATTCTGGTGTTGCAGCACGGCGGCAACCCGGCGGTAATGGCGGCGATTGGCATGTTCTCCGGCTACTGCGGTACCCTGATGACGCCGATGGCCGCGAACTTTAATATCGTGCCGGCGGCGCTGCTGGAGCTGCCGGATAAAAATGCGGTGATTAAGGCGCAGGTGCCGACGGGCGTGCTGCTGCTGTTCGCCAACGTTTTCCTGCTCTATTTCCTGATGTTCCTGTAAGGAGAGACGATGCGTACCGTTTTAGTGACCGGTTTCGAGCCCTTTGGCGGCGAGGCCGTTAACCCTTCCTGGGAAGTGGTAAAACAGCTCGAAGGGATGACCATTGAGAACCACCGCGTGGTGACGCGCCAGCTGCCCTGCGTCTTTGGCGAGTCGCTGACCGCGCTCAATGCCGCCATTGATGAGCTTGCGCCTGCGGCGATCCTCGCCATCGGCCAGGCCGGTGGCCGGGTAGATATCACCGTCGAGCGGGTAGCGATTAACGTGGACGATGCGCGGATCCCGGATAACCGGGGCCAGCAGCCGGTGGACGTGCCCGTCGTCGCGGACGGCCCCGCGGCGTATTTCAGTTCGTTGCCGATTAAAGCCATGGTCGCGGCGCTGAAGGAGGCCGGGGTTCCCGCGTCGGTTTCCCAGACCGCCGGCACCTTCGTCTGTAACCACGTGATGTATGGCCTGCTGCATAAAATTCGCGGCCAGGCGAACGTGAAGGGCGGGTTTATCCATATTCCTTTCCTGCCGGAGCAGGCCGCTGCTCACCCGGGTGCTGCCAGCATGGCGGCGCAAACGGTGCAGCGCGGGCTGGAGAGAGCCATTGCGGTGGCTATTCGCCAGCAGGCGGACATCAAAATGACCGGCGGGACGACACATTAACTAAGGACGCAATTATGCCTGAAGGCCCGGAGATCCGCCGCGCGGCGGATAACCTGGAGGCGGCGATCAAAGGCAAACCCCTCACGGGAGCGTGGTTTGCCTTCCCGCAGTTAAAAGCCTGGGAGCCGCAGCTGGTGGGGCAGACCATTACCCACATTGAGACGCGCGGCAAAGCGCTACTGACCCACTTCTCTAATCAGCTCACGCTGTACAGCCATAACCAGCTGTACGGCGTCTGGCGGGTGGTGAACACCGGCGAAGAGATGCAGACTAACCGCGTACTGCGGGTGAAGCTCGAAAGCGCCGACAAAACCATCCTGCTCTACAGCGCCTCGGAGATCGAGATGCTCACCCCGGAGCAGCTCACCACCCATCCGTTTTTACAGCGCGTGGGGCCGGACGTGCTGGATCTGCGCGTCACGCCGGAAGAGGTGAAAGCTCGCCTGCTGTCGGCGAAATTCCGCAACCGCCAGTTCTCGGGTTTACTGCTCGATCAGGCCTTTCTCGCCGGGCTGGGGAACTACCTGCGGGTGGAGATCCTCTGGGAGGTGGGGCTGGCAGCGCAGCACAAAGCATCTCAGCTGAGCGAGGCGCAGCTGGAGGCGTTATCCCATGCCCTGCTGGCGATCCCGCGCCTGTCGTACAATACCCGCGGCGTGGCGAAGGAAAACAAGCACCACGGGGCGCTGTTCCGCTTTAAGGTGTTTCATCGGGCGGGGAAAAAGTGCGAAAGGTGCGGAGGGATAATCGAAAAGACCACTCTTTCATCGCGGCCCTTTTACTGGTGCCCTCACTGCCAGAAATAAAAAACGCGCCCAAGGGCGCGTTTTTTGATGGCTAATCCGTCTTAGCGTTTAGTCACGTCGGATTTGAAATCACGCTGCTCGTAGCCGGTGTACAGCTGACGCGGACGCGCGATTTTCATCCCTTCGCTGTGCATTTCGTTCCAGTGTGCAATCCAGCCCACGGTACGCGCCATGGCGAAGATTACGGTGAACATGGAGGACGGGATGCCCATCGCCTTCAGGATGATGCCGGAGTAGAAGTCCACGTTCGGGTAGAGTTTCTTCTCGATGAAGTACGGGTCGTTCAGAGCAATGTGTTCCAGCTCCATGGCAACCTGCAGCAGGTCGTCTTTGGTGCCCAGCTCTTTCAGCACTTCGTGGCAGGTTTCACGCATCACGGTGGCGCGCGGGTCGTAGTTTTTGTAAACACGGTGACCGAAGCCCATCAGGCGGAAGGAGTCATTTTTATCCTTCGCACGACGCACGAATTCCGGAATGTGCTCAACGGAGCTGATCTCTTCCAGCATCTTCAGTGCCGCTTCGTTCGCGCCGCCGTGCGCCGGTCCCCACAGGGAGGCGATGCCGGCAGCGATACAGGCGAACGGGTTGGCGCCAGAGGAGCCAGCGGTACGCACGGTAGAGGTAGAGGCGTTCTGCTCATGGTCTGCGTGCAGGATCAGAATGCGATCCATGGCGCGTTCCAGCACCGGGTTCACTTCGTACTCTTCGCATGGGGTAGCGAACATCATGCGCAGGAAGTTACCGGAGTAGGAGAGGTCGTTACGCGGATAAACGAACGGCTGACCAATAGAGTACTTGTAGCACATCGCCGCCATGGTAGGCATTTTCGACAGCAGGCGGAACGCCGCGATATCGCGGTGGCGCGGGTTATTCACGTCCAGCGAGTCGTGGTAGAAGGCCGCCAGCGCGCCGGTGATGCCGCACATTACCGCCATCGGGTGTGAGTCACGACGGAACGCATGGAACAGACGGGTGATCTGCTCATGGATCATGGTATGACGGGTAACTATGGTGCGGAACTCATCGTACTGCTCCTGCGTCGGTTTTTCGCCGTTGAGCAGGATATAGCACACTTCCAGATAGTTAGATTCGGTCGCGAGCTGATCGATGGGGAAACCGCGGTGCAACAGGATGCCTTCATCACCGTCGATATAGGTGATTTTGGATTCGCAAGATGCGGTAGAGGTGAAGCCTGGGTCAAAGGTAAACATCCCTTTGGAACCCAGCGTACGGATATCAATTACATCCTGACCGAGCGTGCCTTTTAGCACATCCAGTTCAATAGCATCATCACCATTTAGGGTGATTTTTGCCTTAGTATCAGCCATTTACGGTCTCCTTAGCGCCTTATTGCTTAAGACTGCGGTTTCCGGATTTGCTTTCAGCTGTTATTCACCATTACCAGTTTGTTATTTGGCTCGCCGCTCCGCGTCAGAGGAGAAACCAGGGTACAGAGCTATGGGCGCCTTGCAGGTAAACGGATGAAATGTCAGAGAAACAACAGCAAATCAGTGTCTTTTGCAGTCCGAATTATTCAAACCTGTATATCACTAATAACTGTCCTGATAACTTCGGTCAATACCGTCACACTGTTACATAACTTATTAGCAGGTGAAAGAGAGACCTCATAACTTTTGCGCATTATATGCCTTTTCTGGTGATGTTTGTAACAATAATGTTTAACATTTGTCAAATCAGATGATTAAAATTTAAAAAGATGTTGTTATCGTGACTCCGATCACTGTTCGGCATAAAACCCGACAAACTATATGTAGGTTAATTGTAATGATTTTGTGAACGTCCTATACTGCGGCCAGGTCTCCGGAAAACCCTGCAATCCCGAGCCACCCAGCGTTGTAACGTGTCATTTAAGCATCTGGAAGCAATGTTTTGCATGACGCTCAGTTATAGAAAAGGCACGCTGTCTGACCCGCAAGCAGCCGGAGGAAGGAAATCCCATAGTCTTTCACGCTACAGGTGCGTTGGCTGCGCCCGCTCGCCCCGGTCACATAGTTATCTATGCTATCGGGTTTCCCGGACTTGCCGCCTTCCTGTAACGCGAAATCCAAAGGGAATAATAAGAACAGCATGTGGGCGTTATTCATGATAAGAAATGTGAAAAAACAAAGACCTGTCAATCTGGATCTCAAAACGATCCGATTCCCCGTAACGGCAATAGCGTCCATTCTGCACCGCGTATCCGGTGTGATTACGTTTGTGGCGGTAGGTATTTTGTTGTGGTTACTCGGTACCAGCCTCTCCTCTCCTGAAGGATTCCTCCAGGCCTCTGCCATCATGGGCAGCTTCTTCGTCAAATTTATCATGTGGGGCATCCTCACCGCGCTGGCGTACCACGTCGTGGGCGGCATTCGCCATATGCTAATGGATGTCGGCTATCTGGAAGAGACCTTCGAAACGGGGAAGCGCACCGCTAACATTTCCTTTGTATTGACTGTCGTGCTATCAATTCTTGCAGGAGTTCTCGTATGGTAAGCAACGCCTCCGCATTAGGACGCAACGGCGTACATGACTTCATCCTGGTCCGTGCTACCGCTATCGTTCTCACCCTCTACATCATCTATATGATCGGTTTCTTCGCCACCAGCGGCGAACTGACGTGGGAAATCTGGAGCGGCTTCTTCGGCTCTGCTTTCACCAAAGTCTTCACCCTGCTGGCGCTGTTCTCCATCCTGATCCACGCCTGGATCGGCATGTGGCAGGTACTGACCGATTACGTTAAACCGCTGGCGATTCGCCTGCCGCTGCAGCTGATTATTGTGGTGGCCCTGGTGGTTTACGTTATTTATGGATTCGTTGTGGTGTGGGGTGTGTAATGAAATTGCCAGTCAGAGAATTTGATGCAGTTGTTATTGGCGCGGGTGGTGCAGGTATGCGCGCCGCGCTGCAAATTTCCCAGAGCGGCCAGAGCTGCGCGCTGCTCTCTAAAGTTTTCCCGACCCGTTCCCACACCGTCTCTGCACAGGGTGGTATCACCGTTGCACTGGGTAATACCCATGACGATAACTGGGAATGGCATATGTATGACACGGTGAAAGGTTCCGACTATATCGGTGACCAGGACGCCATTGAATATATGTGTAAGACCGGCCCGGAAGCGATTCTGGAGCTGGACCATATGGGTCTGCCGTTCTCCCGTCTGGAGAATGGCACCATCTATCAGCGTCCGTTTGGTGGCCAGTCGAAAGATTTCGGCGGCGAGCAGGCGGCACGTACCGCAGCGGCAGCTGACCGTACCGGTCACGCGTTACTGCACACCCTGTACCAGCAGAACCTGAAAAACAAAACCACCATCTTCTCCGAGTGGTATGCGCTGGATCTGGTGAAGAACGAAGATGGCGCGGTGGTGGGTTGTACCGCCCTGTGTATCGAAACCGGCGAAGTGGTCTACTTCAAAGCTCGCGCCACCGTACTGGCAACCGGCGGTGCAGGCCGCATTTACCAGTCCACCACCAACGCCCACATCAACACCGGTGACGGTGTCGGTATGGCGATCCGCGCTGGCGTACCGGTGCAGGATATGGAGATGTGGCAGTTCCACCCGACCGGTATCGCCGGTGCGGGCGTGCTGGTAACAGAGGGCTGCCGCGGTGAGGGCGGTTATCTGCTGAATAAACACGGCGAGCGCTTTATGGAGCGTTATGCTCCGAATGCGAAGGACCTGGCGGGTCGTGACGTGGTGGCGCGTTCCATCATGATCGAAATCCGCGAAGGCCGCGGCTGCGACGGTCCGTGGGGCCCGCACGCCAAGCTGAAGCTTGACCATCTGGGTAAAGAAGTTCTGGAATCCCGCCTGCCGGGTATCCTGGAACTCTCCCGTACCTTTGCCCACGTCGATCCGGTGAAAGAGCCGATCCCGGTCATCCCGACCTGCCACTATATGATGGGCGGTATTCCGACCAAAGTGACCGGCCAGGCGCTGACCGTTAACGCGCAGGGCGAAGACGTGGTGATCCCGGGCCTGTTTGCGGTAGGCGAAATCGCCTGCGTATCGGTCCACGGCGCCAACCGTCTGGGCGGCAACTCGCTGCTCGATCTGGTGGTGTTTGGTCGTGCGGTGGGTCTGCATCTGCAGGAGTCCATTGCCGAGCAGGGTCCGCTGCGTGATGCTACCGAAGCCAATATCGACGCCTCGCTGGAACGTCTGAACCGCTGGAACGGCAACCGTAACGGCGAAGATCCGGTAGAAATCCGCAAAGCGCTGCAGGAGTGCATGCAGCACAACTTCTCGGTATTCCGCGAAGGCGACGCGATGGCGAAAGGGCTTGAGCAGCTGAAAGCGATCCGCGAGCGCCTGAAAAACGCCCGTCTGGACGACACCTCCAGCGAGTTCAACACCCAGCGCGTTGAGTGTCTGGAACTGGATAACCTGATGGAAACGGCTTATGCCACGGCGGTTTCTGCTAACTTCCGTACCGAGAGCCGTGGCGCCCATAGCCGCTTCGACTTCCCGGATCGTGATGACGAAAACTGGCTGTGCCACTCCCTGTATCTGCCAGAGACGGAATCCATGACGCGACGCAGCGTCAATATGGAACCGAAACTGCGTCCGGCGTTCCCGCCGAAGATTCGTACTTATTAATGCGGAGACAGGACAATGAAACTCGAATTCTCAGTTTATCGTTATAACCCGGATGTCGATGACGCTCCGCGCATGCAGGATTACACCCTGGAAGCGGAAGAGGGCCGCGACATGATGCTGCTGGACGCGTTAATGCAGCTGAAAGAAAAAGATCCGACCCTGTCGTTCCGTCGCTCCTGCCGTGAAGGGGTTTGTGGCTCCGACGGCCTGAACATGAACGGCAAAAACGGTCTGGCCTGCATCACCCCAATCTCTGCGCTCAACCGTCCGGGCCAGAAAATCGTCATCCGCCCGCTGCCTGGCCTGCCGGTGGTGCGCGATTTGGTGGTGGACATGGGGCAATTCTATGCACAATATGAGAAGATTAAGCCTTACTTATTGAATAATGGGCATAATCCACCCGCTCGCGAGCATTTACAGTCGCCAGAACAGCGTGAAAAACTGGATGGCCTGTATGAGTGTATT
>DKMV01000140.1:0-1423 GCA_002469605.1 Leclercia sp. UBA7405 | reverse complement strand
CCGTCGTTCTGGTGGAACCCGGACAAGTTTATCGGCCCGGCTGGCCTGCTGGCAGCGTACCGCTTCCTGATTGACAGCCGCGATACCGAAACGAACGACCGTCTGGAAGGTTTAAGCGATGCTTTCAGCGTATTCCGCTGCCACAGCATCATGAACTGCGTCAGTGTGTGTCCTAAGGGGCTGAACCCGACGCGCGCCATCGGCCATATTAAGTCGATGCTGCTGCAACGCAGTGCGTAAGTAACAAGAGGGGAGCGCTGTTCCCCTCACCCTGACCCTCTCCCAAAGGGAGAGGGAACAGATTGCAGAAACCTTTAAAAACTGCCGACGACCTTCCCTCCCTCCCCTGGGGGAGAGGGCGGGGTGAGGGGAAACCCTTCAGACAGTTTCTAAAGGTTCCTTCGCGAGCCACTACCTAGAGAAGAGCTCGCAGGTGAACCCCGGCACGTACACCTGGTGTGCGTGGAAGTTTCTACGGCGAAAGTAAGCATAAAAATGCTTAAGGGATCACGATGCAGAACGGCGCTTTGAAAGCCTGGCTGGACTCTTCTTACCTCTCTGGTGCCAACCAGACGTGGATAGAACAGCTCTATGAAGACTTCTTAACCGATCCTGACTCAGTGGACGCAAACTGGCGTTCCATGTTCCAGCAGTTACCTGGAACGGGGGTCAAACCGGATCAATTCCACTCCAAAACACGTGATTATTTCCGTCGTCTGGCGAAGGATGCCTCACGTTACTCTTCTGCTATTTCCGACCCTGACACCAATGCGAAGCAGGTTAAAGTCCTGCAGCTTATCAACGCTTATCGTTTCCGCGGTCACCAGCATGCGAATCTCGATCCGCTGGGGCTGTGGAAACAGGATCGCGTGGCGGATCTCGATCCGGCCTACCACGATCTGACCGAGGCCGATTTCCAGGAGAGCTTCAACGTAGGGTCATTTGCTATCGGCAAAGACACGATGAAGCTGGGCGAACTGATTGAAGCGCTCAAGCAAACTTACTGTGGCTCCATCGGCGCGGAATACATGCACATTACCTCCACGGAAGAGAAGCGCTGGATCCAGCAGCGTATCGAGTCCGTGGCGGGCCACGCTAATTTCTCTCCTGAAGAGAAAAAGCGTTTCCTCGGCGAGTTGACTGCCGCAGAAGGGCTGGAGCGCTACCTGGGGGCGAAATTCCCGGGTGCCAAACGCTTCTCGCTGGAAGGCGGCGATGCGTTAGTGCCGATGCTGAAAGAGCTGATCCGCCATGCGGGCAAGAGCGGCACCCGTGAAGTGGTGCTGGGCATGGCGCACCGCGGTCGTCTGAACGTGCTGGTTAACGTGCTGGGTAAAAAACCCCAGGACCTGTTCGACGAATTCGCGGGCAAACATAAAGAGCACCTCGGCACTGGCGACGTGAAGTACCACATGGGCTTCTC
>DKMV01000136.1:5175-5468 GCA_002469605.1 Leclercia sp. UBA7405 | reverse complement strand
AGGCGATCTCCCGGTGACCCTGGCTAATCAGATACTCCACGGCCCTGAAGGCCGCTTCCTGCTGTTCGAAGAAGACGCAGCGATCCCGGGCGTGAGCGACGTCGCGGTTGATCACGATCAGCGGCGTTTTAACGCTGTCGATCAACGCCATGATCGCCTTTTCGCTCATGTAGCGGGTATAAAGCACAATGGCATCGCACTGGCGATCGGCCAGCATCTGCACCGCCTCCAGTTCCCGCTCCGGGGTATCGTGGCCGTCGGTGACGATAAGCTGCTTGCCGTGGGTTTCGGTC
>DKMV01000136.1:4819-5042 GCA_002469605.1 Leclercia sp. UBA7405 | reverse complement strand
TCTTGCCGTGGGTTTCGGTCTGGCGCGAGGCCTGCTGCAACAGGCGGCCAAAGTAGAAGCCATCAAAGGTCGACACCACCAGGCCAATGCTGTTGCTGGTGCGGTTCGCCAGCGAGCGCGCCAGAAAATTCGGGCGATAGCCCAGCTCTTCCATCGCCTTAAACACCTGCTGACGCGTACTCTCTTTTACCTGACCCGTGCCGTTCAGCACGCGCGATACCGT
>DKMV01000136.1:0-4691 GCA_002469605.1 Leclercia sp. UBA7405 | reverse complement strand
GTTCAGCACGCGCGATACCGTCGCTTTCGACACGCCCGCGCGCAGTGAGACATCCAGCATTGTTGCCATTCGTTATTCCTGCATCCACGTGATAAATGTGAGTTTATCACAGAGGGGGTGCCGGATAAGCGGGACGGGCAGGGCAAATCCCCATCAGGATCACGCTTTCAGGCAACAGCGCCAGATAATCCTGAAAGTGGCATACCAAAGCAGTGATAAATCGCAATCTGGAATACCTCTCCCGACGGTGGGAGCTAAATCACAGAACGTTCAGACGCTGAAAGCTACTTTTGGTATGCCAATAGTATCCGGCTGTACACCTTATTCTATAAAAGCCCTTTTACTGAGGTATTACCCCTATGGCCTTACAGGAAAAACTGATCGATTCTCTGGGCAGTTTCGCCACTAAGTTCAACAGTTATCGCTATATCATGGCGATAAAGTCCGCCTTCATCACCTTAATGCCGGTCATCATCGTAGGGGCGTTTTCGGTGCTGATCTCCAATATGGTGCTGGATCCTAAGAACGGCTTAGCCAGCTTCCAGTCTTTGTCCTTCCTGGCGGCGCTGAAGCCCATCACCAGCGCGCTGAACTACGCGACCCTTAATTTCCTTAACATTGGCGCGGTATTCCTGATCGGGATTGAGCTGGGACGTATTAACGGCATTAAATCGCTGTTTCCCGGCCTGCTGGCGGTGATCTGCTTTATCTGCGTGACGCCGACCACCGTCGAGATGCTGGTGGACGGCGAGATGCACGTGGTGAAAGACGTGCTGTTGCGCCAGTTCTCCGATACCCGCAGCCTGTTCCTCGGGATGTTCATCGCCATCCTGTCGGTTGAGATTTACTGCTGGCTGGAGAATCGCCCGGGGCTGAAAATCAAAATGCCCGACACCGTGCCGCCAAACGTCTCCGCCTCGTTCTCGGCGCTGATCCCGGCGATCATCACCACTACCGCCATCGCCACCTTCGGGTTTGTCTTTCATCAGGTCACTGGCCTGTATCTCTACGATGCGGTCTATCAGGTGGTGCAGCAGCCGCTGGAGCGGGTGGTGCAAAGCCTGCCGGGGATCCTGCTGCTGATGTTCGTTGCCCAGCTCTTCTGGGTGATTGGTATTCACGGCAACCAGATGATCAAGCCGATCCGCGAGCCGCTGCTGCTGGGGGCGATCACCGTCAATATGAGCGCCTTTGAGCAGGGCAAAGAGGTGCCAAACATCATCACCATGCCGTTCTGGGATGTGTATATGAGCATCGGCGGCTCTGGCCTCACCATCGGCCTGCTGATTGCGGTGATGATCGCCAGCAAGCGTAAAGAGATGAAGGAGATCGCCAAGCTCTCCATCGGGCCCGGCCTGTTTAACATCAACGAGCCGGTGATATTCGGTATGCCAATCATGCTGAATCCCATTATGGCAGTACCCTTTATTATCACCCCGCTGGTGACCGGCTCTATCGGCTACTTCGCTACCGTTGCCGGGTTTGCCGGCAAGGCGGTAGTAATGGTGCCCTGGACCACGCCGC
Source organism: Leclercia sp. UBA7405 (assembly GCA_002469605.1). GTDB lineage: Bacteria > Pseudomonadota > Gammaproteobacteria > Enterobacterales > Enterobacteriaceae > Enterobacter. Next base: position 3,167 of record DKMV01000136.1, on the reverse strand, counting down.
CGCTGATTAACGCCTGGCTTTCTACCGCCGGCTCGATGGGGGCGGTGGTCACCCAGCTGATCTGCATTGTGACCGCCGTGCTTATCTACCTGCCCTTTGTAAAAATTGCCTCCCGCCGGGCAGAGATTGCCGCGCAGCAGGCTCAGAGCCAGCAGGCGACCGATAACGCATGAGGATGTTATGAGCATAAAACGTATCACCATCCCGCAGGATTTTATCCTGGGGGCGGCGGCTTCCGCCTGGCAGACCGAAGGCTGGAGCGGCAAGCGCGACGGCCAGGACTCCTGGATAGATCTCTGGTACAAAAACGATCGCCACGTCTGGCACAACGGCTATGGCCCGGCGGTGGCCACCGATTTTATCAACCGCTTTCGCGAAGACGTGGCCCTGATGAAGCAGGCCGGGTTAACCCACTACCGCACCTCAATCAACTGGTCGCGCTTTCTCACCGACTATGAAAACGCCACCGTCGACGAGGAGTACGCCGCTTACTACGATGCCCTGTTCGACGAAATGCACCGTCAGGGCATTGAGCCGATGATCTGCCTTGAGCACTACGAGCTGCCCGGCGCGCTGCTGGAGCGATACGGCGGCTGGGCCTCAAAGCAGGTGGTGGAGCTCTTTACGCGCTATGCCGAAAAAGTCTTTGCTCGCTATCACCGTGTAGTGAAGCGCTGGTTCACCTTTAACGAGCCGATTGTGGTCCAGACCCGCGTCTATCTGGATGCGCTGCGCTGGCCCTACGAGCAGAACACCGGCACCTGGATGCAGTGGAACCACCACAAGGTGCTGGCGACGGCGAAGGTAGTGAAGCTTTTCCGCGAGAAGGGCTACAGCGGCAGCGTGGGCTGCATTCTCAATCCTGAAGTGACCTACCCGCGCTCCCGGGCGCCCCATGACGTGCGGGCGGCGGAAATCTACGATCTCTTCTATAACCGGGTGTTTCTCGATCCGCTGGTACACGGCCGCTACCCGCAGGCGCTCTTTACCCTGCTGGAGCAGCATAGCGTGCAGTGGGAGTACAGCGAACAGGAGCTGGCGCTCATCGCCGAAAACACCGTCGACGAGCTGGGGATCAACCTCTACTACCCGCACCGCGTTAAGGCGCCGTCCCGCGCCTGGCACCCGGAAACCCCGTTCCATCCGGCGTATTACTACGAGCCCTTTGAGCTGCCGGGGCGGCGGATGAATAAATCCCGCGGCTGGGAGATCTACCCGCGCATTATTTACGATATGGCGATGCGGATAAAAACCGACTATCGCAACATCCCGTGGTTTGTTGCCGAGAGCGGGATGGGGGTGGAAAACGAGAGCCAGTTCCGCAACCGCGACGGGGTTATCGAAGATGACTACCGCATCGATTTTATCAGCGAACATCTCTGGTATACGCTGCTGGCGCGGGAAGAGGGGGCAAACTGCCACGGCTATATGCTCTGGGCCTTTACCGATAACGTCTCGCCGATGAACGCTTTCAAAAATCGCTACGGACTGATTGAGATCGATCTCGATAATAACCGCGCCCGGCGCGCCAAAAAATCGGCCGCCTGGTTCCGGCAGCTGCGCGAAACGCGCGAGCTGTCGTTGACCGTTGATGACGAATGGAAGTAGGTAAAGATCTGGTACCATAGTACAAACCGGCCGGGAGGATCCCCGGCCCACGCATTAACGACGAGTACAGGTGATATCGTGGATAAGGCTGTTGTCCCGGCGGAAAAGAAGCAGTACCAGGAGATCGGTGAAGATCTGCGCCTGCAGATCATCCAGGGGCACTATCCCGTAGGGTCGCGCCTGCCGCCGGAACGTAATATTGCCGAGACCTACGGCGTGAGCCGCACCATCGTGCGCGAGGCCTTACTGATGCTGGAGCTGCAAGGTACGGTGGATATTCGCCAGGGCTCCGGCGTCTACGTGATGCGCATTCCCGACGAGCACGAAAACGAGGAAGAGCGCTTCTTAAACAGTGACGTCGGCCCCTTTGAAATTCTCCAGGCCCGGCAACTGCTGGAGAGCAACATCGCCGCCTTCGCCGCGAAAATGGCGACCCGGGCCGATATCGACAACCTGAGGCGCATCATTGAGCAGGAGCAGCGGGCGATCGCCGCCAACGATCATAGCCAGGACAACAGTAAAATGTTCCACCTGGTGCTGGCCGGCGCCACGCAAAACCAGATGCTCCTCGCCACCGTCGAAAGCGTCTGGCACCACATGGACAGCAGCCCCCTGTGGCAGCAGTTTAACGTCCATATCGCCAGCCGGGCCTATCGCCTGAAGTGGCTCGGCGATCGGCAGACCATTCTCGCCGCGCTGCGCCGCCGCGACGTGATGGGGGCATGGCAGGCCATGTTTCAGCATCTGGAAAACGTCAAAAAAAGCCTGCTGGAGCTCTCTGACGAAGACGCCCCGGATTTCGACGGCTATCTCTTTGAGTCTGTGCCTATTTTCCAGGGGAAAGGGTTATGACCATCCAGCCCCTCTACGCCGCCCCGCACCATGCCGGGCAGGTGACGGAGTGGCTGTGGCGCGCTTTTGGCGACGGGCTGCCGCGCGAATTCTTTGCCAGCATCGTCGCCCACAGCCAGACGCCGGGCGCGCTGCCGCTGACCTTTATCGCCACCGAAGGGGAGCGGCTGCTGGGCACCGTCGGGCTATGGCGCTGCGATCTCATCACTCGCCAGGATCTCTACCCCTGGCTGGCGGCGCTCTTTGTTGACGAGGCGGCGCGCGGGCAGGGGCTGGCGGGAAAATTACAGGAATACGTTCAGCGCTATGGCCTGCAGGCTGGCTACTCTGAGCTCTATCTCTGGTCTGCCTGCCGCGACTTTTATGAAGGCTACGGCTGGCAGTATATCGGCGACGGACTCGAGTACCCGGACAAAACCGTGCATCTGTACCGCTATTCGCTGAGCGACTCCGCGGGCGTCGAGACCGAGTGACGGCGCACCAGCGTCGGGCTGAAGAGGTGGGTGATCTCCGGCGGCTGGCGCTTATCCGCCAGCGAGAGCGCCAGCTCGGCGGCCTGCGTCGCCATGGTGACAATCGGGTAGCGCACGGTGGTCAGGCGCGGGCGCACATAGCGCGAAATCAGAATGTCATCAAAGCCAATCAGTGAAATCTGCCCCGGCACCTCAATGCCATTATCATTCAGCACCCCCATCGCCCCGGCGGCC
>DKMV01000138.1:21130-27919 GCA_002469605.1 Leclercia sp. UBA7405 | reverse complement strand
GACCTGCGGCTCCTGCTCCGGTATGTTCACCGCGAACTCCATGAACTGTCTGACCGAAGCGCTGGGCCTGTCTCAGCCGGGCAACGGCTCGCTGCTGGCGACCCACGCGGATCGTAAGCAATTGTTCCTGAATGCCGGTTCGCGCATCGTTGAGCTGACCAAACGCTATTACGAGCAGGATGATGCCAGCGCGCTGCCGCGCAATATCGCCAGCAAGGCGGCCTTTGAGAACGCCATGACTCTGGATATCGCCATGGGCGGCTCCACCAACACCGTGCTGCACCTGCTGGCCGCCGCCCAGGAAGCGGAAATCGACTTCACCATGAGCGATATCGACAAGCTTTCCCGTAAGGTACCGCAGCTGTGCAAAGTCGCGCCGAGTACCCAGAAGTACCATATGGAAGACGTACACCGCGCGGGTGGGGTCCTCGGTATTCTGGGAGAGCTGGATCGTGCCGGCCTGCTGAACCGCGATGTGAAAAACGTGCTCGGCCTGACGCTGCCTCAGACGCTGGATAAATACGACGTCATGCTGACCCAGGACGAGGCGGTTAAGAAGATGTTCCGCGCCGGTCCGGCCGGTATTCGCACCACTCAGGCGTTCTCTCAGGATTGCCGCTGGGATAGCCTGGACGATGACCGCGCCGAAGGCTGCATCCGGTCGCTGGAAAATGCCTACAGCAAAGATGGCGGCCTTGCCGTGCTGTATGGCAACTTCGCAGAAAACGGCTGTATCGTTAAGACCGCCGGGGTGGATGACAGCATCCTGAAATTTACCGGCCCGGCAAAAGTGTACGAAAGCCAGGACGATGCGGTAGAGGCGATCCTCGGCGGCAAAGTGGTAGCAGGCGACGTGGTTGTGATTCGCTACGAAGGGCCGAAGGGCGGCCCGGGGATGCAGGAGATGCTCTATCCCACCACCTTCCTGAAGTCGATGGGCCTGGGTAAAGCCTGTGCGCTGATCACCGACGGTCGTTTCTCCGGCGGGACCTCCGGCCTCTCTATCGGCCACGTCTCCCCGGAAGCGGCCAGCGGCGGCAACATCGCCATCATTGAAGATGGCGACCTGATCGAAATCGACATCCCAAATCGCGGTATTCAGCTGAAGCTGAGCCCCCAGGAGATCGCCGCCCGTCGCGAAGCGCAGGAAGCCCGGGGCGATAAAGCCTGGACGCCGAAAGATCGCCAGCGTGAAGTCTCCTTTGCTCTGCGCGCTTACGCCAGCCTCGCCACCAGTGCAGATAAAGGCGCAGTGCGCGATAAATCTAAACTCGGGGGCTAACGATGGCCGAATCCCAACCCTTATCCGCCGCCCCCGAGGGGGCGGAGTATCTCAGGGCGGTGCTGCGCGCCCCGGTCTATGAAGCGGCGCAGGTCACACCGCTGCAAAAGATGGAAAAAATCTCTTCGCGCCTCGATAACGTGATCCTGGTGAAGCGCGAAGACCGCCAGCCGGTACACAGCTTTAAGCTGCGTGGCGCCTACGCCATGATGGCCGGGCTGACCGAAGAGCAAAAAGCGCGTGGGGTGATCACCGCCTCTGCGGGCAACCATGCCCAGGGGGTAGCCTTCTCCGCCGCCCGTCTGGGACTAAAGGCGCTGATCGTGATGCCGGTGGCTACGGCAGATATCAAAGTGGATGCGGTGCGTGGTTTCGGAGGCGAGGTTTTGCTTCACGGCGCCAATTTCGATGAGGCGAAAGCCAGAGCGATTGAGCTGGCGCAGCAGCAGGGGTTTACCTGGGTGCCGCCTTTTGATCATCCGATGGTGATTGCCGGGCAGGGCACCCTGGCGCTGGAGTTATTGCAGCAGGATGCCCATCTCGATCGCGTGTTCGTGCCGGTCGGCGGCGGCGGTCTGGCGGCAGGCGTGGCGGTGCTGATCAAACAGCTGATGCCGCAGATTAAGGTGATTGCGGTAGAAGCAGAAGATTCAGCCTGCCTGAAGGCGGCGCTGGAGGCCGGTCATCCCGTCGATTTACCGCGGGTGGGGCTGTTTGCCGAAGGGGTGGCGGTCAAACGTATCGGTGATGAAACCTTCCGCCTGTGCCAGGAGTATCTCGACGACATTATCACCGTCGACAGCGATGCCATCTGCGCGGCCATGAAGGATCTGTTTGAAGATGTGCGAGCGGTGGCGGAGCCGTCCGGCGCCCTGGCGCTGGCGGGGATGAAAAAATATATCGCCCGACATAACATTCGCGGCGAACGTCTGGCGCACGTGCTTTCGGGGGCGAACGTCAACTTCCACGGGCTGCGCTACGTCTCTGAACGCTGCGAGCTGGGTGAACAGCGCGAAGCCCTGCTGGCGGTGACCATCCCGGAAGAGAAAGGCAGCTTCCTGAAGTTTTGCCAACTGCTGGGAGGACGCTCCGTTACGGAGTTCAACTATCGCTTTGCCGATGCCAGAGATGCCTGCATTTTCGTTGGTGTGCGCCTGAGCCGCGGGCTGGAGGAGCGCACCGAGATCCTCAACCTGCTGCACAACGGCGGTTACAGCGTGGTGGATCTCTCCGATGATGAGATGGCGAAGCTGCATGTGCGTTATATGGTGGGTGGGCGACCATCGAAGCCGTTACAGGAACGTCTGTATAGCTTCGAGTTCCCGGAATCGCCGGGTGCGCTGCTTAAGTTCCTGCATACTCTGGGTACGCACTGGAACATCTCCCTGTTCCACTACCGTAGCCACGGCACCGACTATGGCCGCGTGCTGGCGGCGTTTGAGCTGGGCGAGCACGAGCCGGATTTCGAAACGCGGCTTAACGAGCTGGGCTATGAGTGCCACGACGAAACCCATAATCCGGCGTTTCGCTTCTTCCTGGCAGGTTAACTGCCCGGCAGTAATTTCCAGAACGCATCAATAAGCGGCTCATGCAGCCGCTTTTTTTGTGCGCAGACGCCAAGCTCAAACGGCGTTTTCTCATCGCTGCGCTCCAGAATCATCACGCGATTGCGCACCGGCTCCGGGCTGTTTTCCAGCACTACCTCCGGCAATAATGCCACGCCGCAGCCGAGCGCCACCATCGACACCATCGCCTCATGGCCGCCCACGGTCGCGTAAATCGAGGGGTTACTGATTTTCTGCCGCCTGAACCACAGCTCAATGCGTCGGCGCACCGGCCCCTGATCGGCCATGATAAAGGGCACAGTTGACCAGTCGGGCTTTTCAACCGATACCTGATTACGCACCGGGCAGGGTAGCGCCGGTGCAATCAGGACCACGGCCAGGTTCTCCAGCATCGAGAAGGCTACCGCGCCCGGCAGGGTTTCGGGTTTACCGGCGATGGCCAGGTCGGCTTCGCGGGTTACCACCTTTTCCATCGCATCGGCGGCATCACCGGTGGTCAGCTTGATCTCAACCGAGGGGTGTTCTGCCCGAAAGCGGTCCAGAATGGGCGGTAAGTGGCTGTAGGCGGCGGTAACGGAACAGAAGATATGGAGCTCGCCTGAGAGAGAAGGCCCCTGCTGATCGATGGTGTGCCGCAGCTGCTGGTACTGCAACAGCGTTTGCTGGGCGAAGGTGCGCAGCTCCTCACCCGCTTCGGTAAGGGTGACGGTGCGGTTATCGCGTACAAACAGCGGCTGCGCGAGATCCTCTTCCAGCCGCTGGATCTGCCGGGAAAGCGTGGAAGGGCTGACGTGCATCGCCCGCGCGCTGCGGCCGAAATGGCGGCTCTCCGCCAGATGCAAAAACATTTTCAGATCGCGTAAATCCACCGATTCCACTCCAGAATTTTATATTGCATAAATTGCAACGTGACGTTGTGAATATATCAATTTCCGCAATAAATTTCCTGTCATATAGTAAGTTCATTCTCGCATAAGCGACCCGAACAATAAGACGCACAACATCACGAGGTATCACCATGGCTAACTACTTCAACACACTGAATCTGCGCCAGCAGCTGGCTCAGCTGGGCAAATGCCGCTTTATGGGGCGTGACGAATTTGCCGATGGCGCCAGCTATCTTCAGGGTAAAAAAGTGGTCATCGTCGGCTGTGGCGCTCAGGGCCTAAACCAGGGTCTGAACATGCGTGACTCCGGGCTGGATATCTCCTACGCCCTGCGTAAAGAAGCCATCGCTGAAAAGCGTGCTTCATGGCGCAAAGCGACCGAAAATGGTTTCAAAGTAGGTACTTACGAAGAGCTGATCCCGCAGGCGGATCTGGTGGTTAACCTGACGCCGGACAAACAGCACTCCGACGTAGTGCGTTCCGTACAGCCGCTGATGAAAGACGGCGCGGCGCTGGGCTACTCCCACGGCTTTAACATCGTTGAGGTGGGCGAGCAGATCCGTAAAGACATCACCGTCGTGATGGTTGCGCCGAAATGCCCGGGTACCGAAGTTCGTGAAGAGTACAAACGTGGCTTTGGTGTTCCAACCCTTATCGCCGTTCACCCGGAAAACGACCCGAAAGGCGAAGGCATGGCGATTGCCAAAGCCTGGGCCGCGGCGACCGGCGGTCACCGTGCCGGCGTGCTGGAGTCATCCTTCGTTGCGGAAGTGAAATCTGACCTGATGGGCGAGCAGACAATCCTGTGCGGTATGCTGCAGGCCGGCTCTCTGCTCTGCTTCGACAAGCTGGTGGAAGAGGGTACCGACCCGGCCTATGCGGAAAAACTGATTCAGTTCGGCTGGGAAACCATCACCGAAGCGCTGAAGCAGGGCGGCATCACCCTGATGATGGACCGTCTCTCCAACCCGGCAAAACTGCGCGCCTATGCGCTCTCTGAACAGCTGAAAACCATCATGGCGCCGCTGTTCCAGAAACATATGGATGACATCATCTCCGGCGAATTCTCCTCCGGTATGATGGCTGACTGGGCCAACGATGATAAAAATCTGCTGACCTGGCGTGAAGAGACCGGTAAAACCGCGTTCGAAACCGCTCCGCAGTTTGAAGGTAAAATCAGCGAGCAGGAGTACTTCGATAAAGGCGTACTGATGATCGCCATGGTGAAAGCAGGCGTTGAGCTGGCGTTCGAAACCATGGTGGATTCCGGCATCATCGAAGAGTCTGCTTACTATGAATCACTGCACGAGCTGCCGCTGATTGCCAACACCATCGCCCGTAAGCGTCTGTACGAAATGAATGTGGTTATCTCTGATACCGCTGAATACGGTAACTACCTGTTCTCTTATGCCTGCGTGCCGCTGCTGAAAGAGTTCATGACCACTCTGCAAACGGGCGATCTGGGTAAAGCGATTAGTGAAGGTGCGGTAGATAACGCCCAGCTGCGCGACGTGAACGATGCGATTCGCAGCCATGAGATCGAGAAAGTAGGTCAGAAACTGCGTGGCTATATGACCGATATGAAGCGTATCGCGGTTGCAGGCTAATTCTGACAGGTGCGGGCTGATCCGCACCCCAACCAAATATTTAAGGCCTTCTCTTTGAGAAGGCCTTACTGTTTATTTCCGGTACAGCACCTTGATAACGTGGTAGCCGAACTGGGTATGCAGCGGACCGGTTGGCTCCAGCACCGGGCAGGAGAAGACCACTTTATCGAATGCCGGCACCATCTGGCCCTGGCGGAACTCACCCAGGTCGCCGCCGCGCTTGCCTGACGGACAGATAGAGTGCTTTTTCGCCAGCTTGCCGAAGTCGGCGCCGTTTTTGATCTGCTCCAGAAGGTCTAGAGCCAGTTTCTCTTCTTTAACAAGAATATGCAGTGCTGCCGCAGTTTTTGCCATGATCGTGCCTTGAATAGTTGGGATAAATCGGGGCGCAATATACCACGCGTTAGTGGCGGTACAGCACCTTAATGATATGGTAGCCAAATTTGGTTTTTACCGGACCGTAGGGCTTTAAAAGCGGGCAGCTAAAGACCGCCTGATCGAACGGCCCTACCATCGCGCCCTGTTTAAATTCGCCTAAATCGCCGCCGTTGCGCCCGGAAGGGCATTTTGAGTATCGCTTCGCCAGATGGTCAAAGCTGATGCCGCGCTCCAGTTTGGCGAGGATCTCCTGAGCCAGCTTCTCTTCTTTGACCAGAATATGCAGGGCTGCTGCACTCTTTTTCATGGTTCGGTTCTCCGGGTTAAATGCGCTGTCGTCACTTTATCATTACCCGGTAAATCTGCGCCCGGCTTTCTGCTACAATCCCCACCCCGTTCGAAGATTGAGCAACACACCCATGCGTTTAAACCCTGGACAACAACAAGCGGTCGAATTCGTTACTGGACCATGCCTGGTGCTGGCAGGGGCAGGTTCCGGTAAAACCCGCGTTATCACCAATAAAATTGCCCACCTCATTCGCGGCTGCGGTTATCAGGCGCGCCATATCGCGGCGGTGACCTTTACCAATAAAGCGGCGCGCGAAATGAAAGAGCGTGTCGGCCAGACGCTGGGACGCAAAGAGGCGCGCGGCCTGATGATCTCCACCTTCCACACCCTGGGGCTGGATATCATTAAACGCGAATACGCCGCGCTGGGAATGAAGTCTAACTTCTCCCTGTTTGACGATACCGATCAGGTGGCGCTCCTGAAAGAGCTGACCGAAGGCTTGATCGAGGACGATAAGCTGATCCTCCAGCAGCTGATCTCGACGATCTCTAACTGGAAAAACGATCTGATGACCCCCGCGCAGGCGGCGGCAAGCGCCAAAGGCGAGCGCGATCGGATCTTTGCCCACTGCTACAGCCTGTACGATGCGCACCTGAAGGCCTGTAACGTTCTCGATTTTGACGATCTTATTCTGCTGCCGACCCTGCTGCTGCAGCGTAATGAAGAGGTGCGCGAACGCTGGCAGAACAAAATCCGCTACCTGCTGGTGGATGAGTATCAG
>DKMV01000138.1:0-20973 GCA_002469605.1 Leclercia sp. UBA7405 | reverse complement strand
CACCAGCCAGTATGAGCTGGTAAAGCTGCTGGTGGGGCAGCGGGCCCGTTTTACCGTCGTGGGGGATGACGACCAGTCAATCTACTCCTGGCGCGGGGCGCGTCCGCAAAACCTGGTGCTGCTGAGCCAGGATTTCCCGGCACTGCAGGTGATCAAGCTGGAGCAGAACTACCGCTCATCCGGGCGTATCCTGAAAGCGGCCAACATTCTTATCGCCAACAACCCCCACGTCTTTGAGAAGCGCCTGTTTTCTGAGCTCGGCTATGGTGCGGAGCTAAAAGTATTAAGTGCCAATAATGAAGAGCACGAGGCGGAACGGGTTACCGGCGAGCTGATTGCCCACCACTTCGTTAATAAAACGGCATACAAGGATTACGCAATCCTCTATCGCGGTAATCACCAGTCCCGCGTCTTTGAAAAGATGCTGATGCAGAACCGTATTCCGTACAAGATTTCGGGCGGCACCTCCTTCTTCTCGCGGCCGGAAATCAAAGACCTGCTGGCCTATCTGCGCGTGCTGACCAACCCGGACGACGACAGCGCCTTCCTGCGCATTGTGAATACGCCGAAGCGTGAGATTGGCCCGGCGACGCTGCAAAAGCTGGGTGAATGGGCGATGACCCGCAATAAGAGTCTGTTTACCGCCAGCTTTGATATGGGGCTGAGCCAGACGCTCACCGGTCGTGGCTATGAATCCCTGACGCGCTTTACCCAGTGGCTGGGTGAAATTCAGCGCCTCGCCGAGCGCGAACCTGTGATGGCGGTGCGCGATCTGATCCGCGGCATCGACTATGAGTCCTGGCTGTACGAAACGTCCGCCAGCCCGAAGGCGGCTGAAATGCGCATGAAAAACGTCAACCAGCTGTTCAGCTGGATGACCGAAATGCTGGAAGGATCGGAAATCGATGAGCCGATGACCCTGACGCAGGTAGTCACCCGCTTTACCCTGCGCGATATGATGGAGCGCGGCGAAAGCGAAGAGGAGGCCGATCAGGTTCAGCTTATGACGCTGCATGCGTCTAAAGGTCTGGAATTCCCCTATGTCTACCTGGTGGGCATGGAAGAGGGGCTGTTACCGCATCAGAGCAGCATCGACGAGGACAACGTTGATGAAGAGCGCCGTCTGGCCTACGTGGGCATTACCCGTGCGCAGAAAGAGCTGATTTTTACCCTCTGTAAGGAGCGTCGCCAGTACGGCGAGCTGGTGCGCCCGGAGCCGAGCCGTTTTCTGCTGGAGCTGCCCCAGGATGACATTATCTGGGAGCAGGAACGTAAGGTGATTTCAGCGGAGGAGCGGATGCACAAGGGGCAGGCAAACGTTGCCAATATCCGTGCCATGCTGGCGAAAGCGAAGGATAAGTAAGGTTACTGGATCCGCAGCGGCCAGTGGACATAGCTCTGCCACTGGCTCTCCTGTTCAATCATCTCTGCCCCCAGCGGGTGCTGGGCCAGCCAGTTTTCCGGCAGGGTCAGAGTGACGGTTTCGCCATCGACCTGCAGGCCAGGCTCGGGCAGCAGATCGTCCCGGCGACGGCTGGCAAATATAATAGCCAGACGCAGAAGCCGGCAAAGATGCTCCGCCACCCGCGGTGGGACGGCATTTTGCTGATGTAATGACGAGAGGTCGACAGGGTTGGTCTGGTTGAGCAGCAGGGTCGCCAGCAGCTTTTTTTGCGCCGGGGTAAAGCCCGGCAGATCCAGATTACGTACCAGCCAGGCGGCATGCAGCGGCGCCTGTTTATATTCCACGCTCAAACCAATCTCATGCAATTGGCAGGCACTTCGCAGCAGAACGCGGCTTAAAGGGCTTATTTCCCAGCTTTTACTCGCCTGATCGGCAAAATGCAGTGCAAGTTGCCCAACGCGCTCGCCCTGGCTGGTATCGACCAGAAAACGGCGCTGGACGTTACGCAACGTGCGGCTGCGAATATCTTCATCTACCGCCAGGTGAAGCATGCCATAGACCAGACCTTCACGCAGGGCGCCGCCCGCCAGAGTCATGCACTGGATATCCAGTTCGGTGAAAATAGCGATTAAAATCGCCAGCCCGCTGGGGAAAACCAGCGCCCGTTCGAGCGTCAGACCTTCTATCTCAAGCTCTTCAAGACGGCCACACTGAATGGCGCGCTGCTTAAGCTGCTGCAGTTTGGCGAGGGTGATGCGTTCATCCATCCCCTGCGCCATCATGATCTCCTGCAGCGCCTGTACCGTGCCGGAGGCGCCTACGCACACGTTCCAGCCGTGCTGCTGCAGGGTGGCGACAACGGGGCGCACCACGTCGCGCGCGGCCCGCTCCGCCTGGTCAAAATTTTCCTGCGCCAGATTACGGTCGGTGAAATAGCGCTCAAGCCAAGTCACGCACCCCATCGACAGGCTGTTCAAAGAGGTAGCCTGTGCGCCGTTGCCGGTCACCAGCTCGGTACTTGCCCCACCGATATCGACAACCAGGCGACGTTCATCGCCACCGGTGGTATGGGCCACACCCTGATAGATAAGGCGCGCCTCTTCTTCACCGCTGATCACCTGAACCGGGCAGCCGAGGATGGTCTGCGCGGTGGCAATGAAAACATCTGCATTCACTGCCAGGCGTAATGTGGCCGTCGCGACAACGCGTATTTGCTGATGGGGAATATCCTGCAGACGTTCGGCAAAAAGACGCAGGCATTGCCAGCCGCGTTCCATGGCATCGGGGGAGAGATGATTGTCGCTGCTCAGGCCCGCCGCGAGGCGGACCTTACGCTTAATGCGCGTCAGGGTCTGGATGCTCCCCGCCACCTCGCGTACAACCAGCATATGAAAACTATTCGAACCGAGATCAATTGCTGCATAGAGCGAGGTGGAGCTGAGCATAGTAGTTAGCCTGAACGACGACGATTACGCGGAGCACCGCCGGAACGACGCGGGCCATTACCGGAGCGGGCACGGGTCAGGCGCTTCGCAGGCGGCAGTTCGCTTAACAGCGCATCCGGGTTGTATTTACTCTGCGGGATAGAGTGACCGATGTAGGTCTCAATGGCCGGCAGGTTCAGGGCATACTCTTCACAGGCAAGGCTGATAGAGTGGCCGCTGGCGCCGGCACGACCGGTACGACCGATACGGTGTACGTAGTCTTCGCAGTCATCGGGCAGATCGTAGTTAAAGACGTGGGTCACGGCCGGAATATGCAGGCCACGCGCGGCAACGTCGGTAGCAACCAGAATATCCAGATCGCCACGGGTAAATTCTTCGAGAATGCGCAGGCGTTTTTTCTGCGCCACATCGCCGGTCAGCAGGCCAACGCGATGGCCATCGGCAGCCAGATGGCCCCAGATATCTTCGCAGCGGTGCTTGGTGTTAGCGAAGACGATAGCGCGGTCTGGCCACTCTTCTTCGATCAGCGTCTGCAGCAGGCGCATTTTCTCTTCATTAGAGGGATAGAACAGCTCTTCTTTAATACGATGGCCTGTCTTCTGTTCCGGCTCCACTTCCACATATTCGGCGTTATTCATCTGCTCGAACGCCAGCTCGCGGACGCGGTAAGAGAGGGTCGCGGAGAACAGCATGTTCAGACGCTCGTTCGCGGCAGGCATGCGGCGGAACAGCCAGCGGATATCTTTGATAAAGCCCAGATCGTACATGCGATCGGCTTCGTCGAGGACGACAACCTGGATGGCGCCAAGGTTAATGTGGTTCTGTTTTGCGTAGTCGATGAGACGGCCGGTGGTGCCGATCAGGATATCAACACCGCTTTCCAGCACCTTCAGCTGTTTGTCGTAGCCGTCACCGCCGTAAGCCAGGCCGAGCTTCAGGCCGGTGGACTGTGCCAGGGGCTCTGCATCAGCGTGGATCTGTACCGCCAGTTCTCGCGTCGGGGCCATGATCAGCGCGCGCGGTTGGTTAACTTTGCGGTCAGCAATTGCCGGGTGAGAAAGTAAATAATGAAACGTTGACGTTAAAAACGCCATCGTTTTGCCGGTACCGGTTTGCGCCTGTCCTGCAACATCACGACCCGCCAGCGTTAGCGGAAGGGCGAGGGCCTGAATAGGCGTGCAGTTGTGAAACCCTTTACTTTCAAGAGCTTCAATGACTTTTGCGTGCAGGGCGAAGTCGGAAAACTTCTGTTCTGTTAAATGTGTTTTGCTCATAGTGTGGTAGAATATCAGCTTACTATTGCTTTACGAAAGCGTATCCGGTGAAATAAAGTCAACCTTTAGTTGGTTAATGCTACATCAACACGTCGTTGATTAATGCTACACCAACGCGCCAGGCTTATTCCTGTGGAGTTATATATGAGCGATAAAATTATTCACCTGACTGACGATAGTTTTGACACGGACGTGCTTAAAGCTGACGGGCTGACCCTCGTCGATTTCTGGGCAGAATGGTGTGGTCCTTGCAAAATGATCGCCCCGATTCTGGATGAGATCGCCGACGAATATCAGGGCAAACTGACCGTTGCGAAACTGAACATCGACCAGAACCCGGGCACTGCGCCGAAATACGGTATCCGCGGTATCCCGACCCTGCTGCTGTTCAAAAACGGCGAAGTGGCTGCCACCAAAGTGGGCGCCCTGTCCAAAGGTCAGCTGAAAGAGTTCCTGGACGCTAACCTGGCGTAAGGATGCTCACGGCGCGTCCGGAGTTCTAATTTTTTTGGATCTCTGGACGCCCGGCGTTAGTCGTGCTAAGTTACCTATGACTTCGTTTTAAACATACCTTGATGTTCTTGTTGTACCCGATACTTCCCGTTGTTACATAAACAGTGCGTGAAGTGGATAGATTCCGGGCTTGTCACTCAATCCGTCTTGTCGTTTCAGTTCTGTGCTTTCCCTTTGACCAGACAGCGAACAGACATGAGTTGATGGCCGCTAACAGGCATGGATGACCCTGCCATACCATTCACAAATTAAGTTCGAGTATCACCCCGAGTTTAAGAACCCACACCATTATGAATCTTACCGAATTAAAGAATACGCCGGTTTCTGAGCTGATCACTCTCGGCGAAAATATGGGCCTTGAAAACCAGGCTCGTATGCGCAAGCAGGACATTATTTTTGCCATCCTGAAGCAGCACGCAAAGAGTGGCGAAGATATCTTTGGCGACGGTGTGCTGGAGATATTGCAGGATGGATTTGGATTCCTCCGCTCTGCAGACAGCTCCTACCTCGCCGGTCCTGATGACATCTACGTTTCCCCCAGCCAAATCCGCCGTTTCAACCTCCGCACAGGTGATACCATTTCAGGTAAGATTCGTCCTCCTAAAGAGGGTGAACGTTACTTCGCGCTGTTGAAAGTTAACGAGGTTAACTACGACAAGCCAGAAAACTCGCGCAACAAAATCCTGTTCGAAAACTTAACGCCGCTGCACGCGAACTCTCGCCTGCGCATGGAGCGTGGTAACGGTTCTACCGAAGATTTAACCGCTCGCGTACTGGATCTGGCTTCACCTATTGGCCGCGGCCAGCGTGGTCTGATTGTGGCACCGCCGAAAGCGGGTAAAACCATGCTGCTGCAGAATATTGCCCAGAGCATCGCGTACAACCACCCTGACTGCGTGCTGATGGTTCTGCTGATCGACGAACGTCCGGAAGAAGTGACCGAAATGCAGCGTCTGGTAAAAGGCGAAGTCGTCGCCTCTACCTTTGACGAGCCGGCCTCCCGTCACGTTCAGGTTGCCGAAATGGTTATCGAGAAGGCGAAGCGTCTGGTTGAACACAAGAAAGATGTTATCATTCTGCTCGACTCCATCACCCGTCTGGCGCGTGCTTATAACACCGTGGTTCCGGCGTCAGGCAAAGTGCTGACCGGTGGTGTGGATGCTAACGCCCTGCATCGTCCGAAGCGTTTCTTCGGTGCGGCGCGTAACGTGGAAGAGGGCGGTAGCCTGACCATTATCGCGACGGCGCTGATCGATACCGGCTCCAAAATGGACGAAGTTATCTACGAAGAGTTTAAAGGTACAGGCAACATGGAACTGCACCTCTCTCGTAAGATCGCAGAGAAGCGCGTCTTCCCGGCCATCGATTACAACCGTTCCGGTACACGTAAAGAAGAGCTGCTCACTACCCAGGAAGAGCTGCAGAAAATGTGGATCCTGCGTAAAATCATCCATCCAATGGGCGAAATCGACGCAATGGAATTCCTCATCAACAAACTGGCGATGACGAAAACCAACGACGATTTCTTCGACATGATGAAACGCTCGTAATTCAAAGAAAGTATCTAAACGCCACGTTTTTTACGTGGCGTTTTTCTTTTGTGGCTTATACGCTATAGCCACAAACTGTAAGTTTGTACTGGCGGATGCCGCAACAGGATTGTACGCGGAGTCAGGGCATTAATTGATTGAAATATAAACAAAGGGACTTGTAAGAGGCCTGCTTTATTCCTTCAGGAGCAGCGTCTTCAAGGTTATACTTCCGGGATTAACATTTGTTGAGAGCCTCCATTGTGAATCTACTCACTGCGGTGACTGAGCTAATCAGTATTTTTCTATTCACGACCTGCTTCTTATTTGTCGCACG
This sequence comes from Leclercia sp. UBA7405, assembly GCA_002469605.1. Lineage (GTDB taxonomy): Bacteria > Pseudomonadota > Gammaproteobacteria > Enterobacterales > Enterobacteriaceae > Enterobacter. Next base: position 14,470 of record DKMV01000138.1, on the reverse strand, counting down.
TAAAGCGGCAAAAAGAGTTGGGTTAGTGGATAAGCCCAACTTCCGTAAGCGCCATCAGGGCCTTATTCCGTTGGTCGGGGGGATCTCCGTTTACGCGGGTATTTGCTTTACGTTCAGTATTGCTGATTATTATATCCCGCATGCCGCGCTTTATCTGGCCTGTGCCGGTGTGCTGGTCCTGGTCGGGGCGCTGGACGACAGATTCGATATCAGCGTGAAATTCCGCGCCTCCGTTCAGGCGGCCATCGGCATCATTATGATGGTGGTCGGTAAACTCTATCTCAGTAGCCTGGGCTATATTTTCGGCACCTGGGAGATGGTTCTTGGACCCTTCGGTTACTTCCTCACGCTCTTTGCCGTCTGGGCGGCGATAAACGCATTCAATATGGTGGACGGCATTGATGGCCTGCTTGGCGGCCTCTCCAGCGTCTCGTTCGCCGCCATCGGCATCATCCTGTGGTTTGACGGCCAGTACAGCCTCTCCATGTGGTGCTTCGCGATGATTGCCGCCATTCTGCCTTATATCCTGCTTAACCTCGGTGTGCTGGGCCGTCGCTATAAAGTGTTTATGGGCGATGCGGGCAGTACGCTGATCGGTTTTACCGTTATCTGGATTTTGCTTGAGACCACTCAGGGTAAAACCCACCCTATCAGCCCGGTTACCGCCCTGTGGATTATCGCCATTCCACTGATGGACATGGTCGCCATTATGTACCGCCGTCTGCGTAAAGGGATGAGCCCCTTCTCGCCGGACCGCCAGCATATTCACCATCTGATCATGCGTGCAGGCTTCACTTCACGCCAGGCGTTCGTCCTTATCACCTTAGCCGCGGCACTGCTTGCGGGTATCGGTGTGGCGGCGGAATATGCTCATTTCATCCCTGAATGGGTAATGTTGGTATTATTCTTGCTAGCATTCTTCCTGTACGGCTACTGTATTAAGCGCGCATGGAAAGTGGCGCGATTTATTAAACGTGTGAAACGCCGGATGCGTCGAAATAGTGGCAACAACCCAACTTCAACCAGGTAAATCGGGATTGTAATGACTCAACCGTTGGCGGGAGCTAGATCAGTGACAACTGAGAATGAGCTGGATGTTCGTAGTTTGTTTCGCGTGTTATGGGCGGGCAAATTTTGGATTGCAGGAATCGCGCTGGCCTTTGCGTTAATTGCGCTGGCCTACACCTTTTTCGCAAAACAGGAGTGGAGCGCGACGGCGATTACCGATCGCCCGACGGTGAACATGCTTGGCGGGTTCTACTCCCAGCAGCAGTTCCTGCGCAACCTGGATGTAAAAGCTAATCTCGCCTCCGTTGATCAGCCCTCTGTCATGGATGAGTCTTACAAAGAGTTCATCATGCAGCTGGCTTCCTGGGATACGCGTCGTGATTTCTGGAATCAGACCGACTATTACAAGCAGCGGATGGTAGGCAACAGCAAGGCCGATGCCGCGCTGCTTGATGAGCTGATTAATAACATCCAGTTTATGCCGGGCGACGCGCTGCGCAACCTGAACGATAGCGTGAAGTTAATTGCTGAAACGGCGCCGGATGCCAATAACCTGCTGCGTCAGTACGTAGCCTTTGCCAGCCAGCGTGCGGCGAGCCATCTTAACGATGAGCTTAAAGGCGCCTGGGCGGCCCGTACCATCCAGATGAAAGCGCAGGTGAAGCGTCAGGAAGAGGTCGCTAAAGCCATTTACAATCGCCGCGTTCACAATATTGAGCAGGCGCTGAAAATCGCTGAGAAGAGCAATATCTCCCGCAGTGAAACCGACGTGCCGGCTGAGCAGCTGCCCGATTCTGAGCTCTTCCTGCTGGGTCGTCCAATGCTGCAGGCCCGTCTCGAGAACCTGCAGGCCGTGGGGCCAGACTTTGATCTCGACTACGACCAGAACCGCGCCATGATGACCACCCTTAACGTGGGTCCAACCCTGGATCCACGTTTTCAGACCTATCGTTATTTGCGCACGCCTGAAGAGCCTGTAAAACGCGATAGCCCACGTCGTGCATTCCTGATGATTATGTGGGGGATTGTGGGGGCATTGATTGGTGCTGGTGTGGCATTGACGCGTCGTCGCAAAATTTAAGAACGCCGTCTACGATGAAGGCTTGCGGCCTTCATCGTCTACTCGAAGAGAATCGATGTGAAAGTACTCACTGTCTTTGGTACAAGGCCGGAAGCCATCAAGATGGCTCCGCTGGTACACGCGCTGGCGAATGACCCGCATTTTGAGGCGAAAGTTTGTGTTACCGCCCAGCATCGGGAGATGCTGGATCAGGTACTGACCCTCTTTTCCATTGTTCCGGACTACGATCTTAATATTATGAAACCGGGGCAGGGGCTAACGGAAATTACCTGCCGTATTCTGGAAGGGTTAAAACCTATTCTGCAATCCTTTAAGCCTGATGTGGTGCTGGTACATGGCGATACCACCACCACCATCGCTACCAGCCTTGCTGCCTTCTATCAGCGTATTCCTGTCGGCCACGTAGAGGCCGGGCTGCGTACTGGCGATCTCTATTCCCCCTGGCCGGAAGAGGCCAACCGCACTTTGACCGGCCATCTGGCGATGTATCACTTCGCCCCGACGGAAAACTCACGCCAGAACCTGCTGCGGGAGAACATCCCTGACCGCTCGGTATTCGTTACCGGCAACACCGTTATCGATGCCCTTATCTGGGTGCGCGATCGGGTGATGTCGAGCGACAGCGTGCGTGCTGAACTGGCAGAGCGTTACCCCTTCCTCGCGAACGGCAAAAAGATGATCCTGGTCACCGGCCATCGTCGTGAAAGCTTTGGCCGCGGTTTCGAGCAGATCTGCCACGCGCTGGCGGAGATCGCCGCGCAGAATAAAGATGTGCAGATTGTCTATCCGGTACACCTTAATCCGAACGTCAGCGAGCCGGTTAACCGCATCCTGGGCCACGTTGATAACGTTATCCTTATTGAGCCGCAGGACTACCTGCCGTTTGTCTGGCTGATGAACCATGCCTGGCTGATTCTGACGGACTCCGGCGGTATTCAGGAGGAGGCTCCCTCCCTTGGTAAACCGGTGCTGGTCATGCGTGAAACCACCGAGCGCCCGGAGGCCGTTAAAGCCGGCACCGTGCGGCTGGTGGGGACGGACACCAAACATATCGTGGCCGAGGTGACACGCCTGCTGCACGACGATAACGAATACCAGGCCATGAGCCGCGCCCATAACCCTTACGGGGACGGGCAGGCATGTGAACGTATTTTGTATGCACTTAAAAACAATCGGGTATCGCTATGAGTTTTTCTACCATCTCTGTCATTGGTCTTGGCTACATTGGGTTACCCACTGCCGCCGCCTTCGCCTCCCGCCAAAAGCTGGTGGTAGGTGTGGATATCAACCAGCATGCGGTTGATACCATTAACCGGGGTGAAATTCATATCGTCGAACCCGATCTCGACAAGGTAGTAAAAACGGCCGTTGAGGGCGGATTCCTGAAAGCCAGCACCACGCCGGTAGTAGCTGATGCTTATCTGATTGCCGTGCCGACGCCCTTTAAAGGCGATCATGAGCCGGATATGGTCTACGTCGAGGCGGCGGCAAAATCCATCGCCCCGGTACTGAAGAAAGGCGCGCTGGTGATCCTCGAGTCCACCTCACCGGTGGGCGCCACCGAACAGATGGCCCAGTGGCTGGCCGAAGCCCGCCCGGATCTGAGCTTCCCCCAGCAGGCGGGTGAGCAGGCGGACGTCAACGTCGCCTATTGCCCGGAGCGTGTGCTGCCGGGACAGGTGATGGTTGAGCTAATTAAAAACGATCGCGTGATTGGCGGCATGACGCCGGCCTGCTCCGCGCGCGCCAGCGAGCTGTACAACATCTTCCTTGAAGGTGAGTGCGTGGTGACCAACTCCCGCACCGCCGAGATGTGCAAACTGACGGAAAACAGCTTCCGCGACGTTAACATCGCGTTTGCCAACGAACTGTCGCTGATCTGTGCCGATCAGGGAATTAACGTCTGGGAACTGATCCGCCTCGCAAACCGCCATCCGCGCGTTAACATTCTGCAGCCGGGCCCGGGCGTGGGCGGCCACTGTATCGCCGTCGACCCGTGGTTTATCGTGGCGCAAAATCCCGAGCAGGCACGCCTGATCCGCACCGCCCGCGAAGTGAACGACGGCAAGCCGCACTGGGTGATAAACCAGGTGAAAGCCACGGTGGCAGACAGCCTGGCGGCAAACGGCAAGCGGGCCAGTGAACTGAAAATCGCCTGCTTCGGTCTGGCCTTTAAGCCCAATATCGACGATCTGCGTGAAAGTCCGGCGATGGGGATTGCTGAGCTGATTGCCAACTGGCACAGCGGCGAAACCCTGGTTGTCGAGCCCAATATTCATAAGCTGCCGAAGAAGCTGGTCGAAACCTGCCGGCTGGTCACGACGGAAGAGGCGCTGGCAACGGCCGATGTGCTGGTATTACTGGTGGATCATAACGAGTTTAAAGCCATCAGCGGCGACGCTATCCGTCAGGAATATGTGGTTGATACCAAAGGAGTGTGGCGGTGAGACGGATTCTGGTTACCGGCGGCGCGGGGTTTATTGGCTCCGCCGTTGCTCGTCACATCATCCAGAACACTACCGATGCTATTGTGGTCGTGGATAAGCTCACCTATGCCGGCAATCTGGCCTCGCTGGCACCGGTAGCGGACGACCCGCGCTTTGCATTTGAGCAGGTTGATATTTGCGATCGCGATGCGCTAACGCAGCTTTTCACAAAGCACCAGCCCGATGTGGTAATGCATCTCGCCGCCGAGAGCCACGTCGATCGCTCCATTGATGGCCCTGCAGTCTTCATTCAGACCAATATTGTCGGAACCTATACGCTGTTAGAAGTTTCACGTGCCTGGTGGAACGGCCTGGAAGCTGCGTCAAAAGCGCAGTTCCGCTTCCATCACATTTCTACCGATGAGGTATATGGCGATCTGCACTCGATGGACGATTTCTTCACCGAGACCACGCCTTATGCCCCAAGCAGCCCTTATTCGGCATCAAAAGCCAGCAGCGACCACTTGGTTCGCGCCTGGCAACGTACCTACGGTTTACCGACGCTGGTGACTAACTGCTCCAATAACTATGGCCCTTACCATTTCCCGGAAAAATTGATTCCGCTGATGATCCTCAATGCTATTGCGGGTAAACCCCTGCCGGTTTATGGCGACGGTCAGCAAATTCGTGACTGGCTGTACGTTGAAGATCATGCCCGTGCGCTCTATCTGGTTGCCACAGAGGGCAAGCCCGGCGAGACCTATAATATTGGTGGCCATAACGAGCGTAAAAACCTGGATGTTGTCATCACCATTTGCGATCTGCTGGAAGAGCTGGTGCCAGAGAAACCGCAGGGCGTGAATCAGTATCGGGACCTTATTACCCGGGTGGCCGATCGCCCAGGCCACGATCTTCGCTACGCTATCGATGCTTCAAAGATTGAGCGAGATCTGGGCTGGACTCCACAAGAAACCTTCGAAAGCGGCATTCGTAAAACCGTCGAGTGGTATCTCGCGAACGAAAGCTGGTGGAAACAGGTTCAGGATGGCAGTTACCAGGGCGAGCGTCTGGGGCTAAAGGGATAAACAAGGGGATTTTATGAAAGGTATTATTCTGGCAGGAGGTTCGGGTACGCGCCTGCACCCGATTACGCGCGGTGTCTCGAAGCAGCTTCTGCCCGTTTATGATAAGCCAATGATTTACTACCCGCTTTCGGTGCTGATTCTGGCCGGTATCCGTGAAATCTTAATCATCACTACGCCAGAAGATAAATCCTCTTATCAGCGTCTATTGGGTGACGGTAGCGAATTCGGTATTGAGCTGACTTACGCAGAGCAACCCAGCCCGGATGGCCTGGCGCAGGCCTTTATCATTGGTGAAAGCTTCCTGAACGGCGACTCAGCCTGTCTGGTGCTGGGAGATAATATCTTCTTTGGGCAGGGCTTCAGCCCCAAATTACGCACCGTTGCCGCACGCACTGAAGGGGCGACCGTCTTCGGTTATCAGGTGATGGATCCAGAGCGATTTGGCGTGGTGGAATTTGACGATAACTTCCGCGCGCTGTCGCTGGAAGAGAAGCCAAAAGAGCCGAAATCGAACTGGGCCGTAACCGGGCTCTACTTCTACGACAACAAGGTTGTTGATTACGCGAAACGAGTTAAACCTTCCGCCCGTGGTGAACTGGAGATTACCTCCATCAATCAGATGTACCTTGAAGATGGCAGACTTACGGTCGAACTGCTGGGGCGCGGGTTCGCCTGGCTGGATACCGGTACCCATGACAGCCTGATTGAAGCCAGTACCTTTGTGCAAACTGTTGAAAAACGGCAGGGCTTCAAAATAGCCTGCCTGGAAGAGATCGCCTGGCGCAACGGCTGGCTGGATGATGACGGCGTTAAGCGTGCGGCCAGCAAGCTTGCGAAAACCGGCTATGGACAATATTTGCTGGAGCTGCTTCGTGCCCGTCCACGCCAGTATTGAACCGCTCGTCTGGGAGAGCGAATTTTTTGGCATCCCGTCGGCTATTTTGCGACTGAATGATGATGCGCCGCGCTTAACCCGAGCCGATTTCGCTCCCTGGAAACGGTTACAGGCCAAAATCCCGGCGGAGCGCCATGACCTGCTGGACGCGCTCCAGCAGCAGGGTTTCGCGCTGGTGGAGGGGGAAATCGACCTCGCCATCACCGTCACGCAGCATGCCTGTGCTGGCGCAGAGATAGCTGACGACACCGATATTCCCGCGCTTCGCCAGCTTGCCGCAGAGGCCTTTGCCCAGAGCCGTTTTCGCACTCCCTGGTACGCCGCTGGCGATAGCGGGCGTTTTTACGCCCGGTGGATCGAAAACGCGGTCAAGGGCACGTTCGACCACGTCTGTCTGGTGTTTCGCGCGCCGGAGGGGACCATTAAAGGTTTTGTCTCCCTGCGTAAGCTGAACGACAGCGAAGCGCGTATCGGCCTGCTGGCCGGGCGCGGTATGGGCGAAAAACTCATGCAGGCGGCCTTGAACTGGGCCGGGCAACAGCAGCTTTCTACACTGCGGGTGGCGACCCAGATGGGCAACACCGCCGCGCTTAAACGTTATATTGCGAGCGGCGCCAACATTGAAGCGACTGCTTACTGGCTATACAGGTGACAAGATGATTCCATTTAATGCGCCTCCCGTGGTGGGCACTGAACTAGATTACATGCAGTCTGCGATGGGCAGCGGCAAGCTCTGCGGCGACGGCGGCTTTACCCGCCGCTGCCAGCAGTGGATGGAGCAGCGCTTCCAGAGTGCGAAAGTACTGTTAACCCCCTCCTGTACCGCATCGCTGGAGATGGCCGCCCTGCTGCTGGACATCGGTCCCGGCGATGAGGTGATCATGCCGAGCTATACCTTTGTCTCCACGGCTAACGCCTTCGTGCTGCGCGGCGCGAAAATCGTCTTTGTCGATATCCGCCCGGATACCATGAACATTGACGAAACCCAGATCGAAGCGGCCATCACCGAGAAAACGCGAGCCATTGTGCCGGTGCATTATGCGGGCGTTGCCTGTGAGATGGACACCATCATGGCCATCGCCAAAAAGCACAATCTGTTTGTGGTAGAAGATGCCGCCCAGGGGGTGATGTCCACCTACAAAGGTCGGGCGCTGGGTACCATCGGCCATATCGGCTGCTTTAGCTTCCACGAGACCAAAAACTACACCGCAGGCGGTGAGGGTGGCGCAACCTTAATTAACGATCGGGCGCTGGTAGAGCGCGCGGAAATCATCCGTGAAAAAGGCACCAACCGCAGCCAGTTCTTCCGCGGGCAGGTAGATAAGTACACCTGGCGCGATATTGGCTCCAGCTACCTGATGGCCGATCTGCAGGCGGCTTACCTGTGGGCCCAGCTGGAGGCGGCAGACCGCATCAACCAGCAGCGTCTGGCGCTGTGGCAGACCTACTACGATGCGCTGAAGCCGCTGGCGGATAAAGGCCGCATCGCGCTGCCCACTATTCCGGCAGGGTGCGTGCATAACGCCCATATGTTCTACATCAAGCTGCGTGATAACGACGATCGCAGTGAGCTGATTTCGTATCTGAAAGAGGCGGAAATCCTGGCGGTGTTCCATTACATCCCCCTGCACTCCAGCCCGGCAGGCGAGGCGTTTGGCCGCTTTGCAGGCGAAGATCGCCACACGACAAAAGAAAGTGAGCGGTTACTTCGTTTGCCACTGTTCTACAACCTTACCGCCGTTAATCAGCGCACGGTCATTAATTCCCTTCTGAGTTACTTCGGCTGATATGTCTCTGGCGAAAGCATCGGTGTGGACCGCCGCGTCCACACTTGTAAAGATCGGCACGGGTTTGCTGGTCGTGAAATTACTGGCAGTCTCATTTGGCCCCTCGGGCGTAGGGCAGGCGGGCAACTTTCGTCAGCTGGTCACCGTGCTTGGCGTTCTGGCCGGGGCGGGTATCTTTAACGGCGTGACCAAATACGTCGCGCAATATCAGGACGATCCGGCGCGGCTGCGGCGGGTGGTGGGGACCTCTTCGGCAATGGTGCTGGGGTTTTCCACGCTGCTGGCGGCGGTGTTTTTACTCGCCGCGGGCCCTATCAGTTTCGGGCTGTTTGGCCATACGCGCTATCAGGGGCTGGTACAGCTGGTCGCGCTGATACAGATGGGCATCGCCTGGGCTAACCTGCTGCTGGCGCTGATGAAGGGCTTTCGCGATGCGGCAGGGAATGCGCTGGCGCTGATCTACGGCAGTATTATTGGCGTTATCGCCTATTACCTCTGTTACCGCTTTGGCGGTTACGAAGGCGCCCTGCTGGGTCTGGCGCTGGTGCCGGCGCTGGTGGTGATCCCGGCAGCGGCCATGTTGATGCGTAGCGGTAATATTCCGCTGCATTATCTGAAGCCGCAGTGGGACAAGTTGCTGGCCGGTAGCCTCGGGAAATTCACCCTGATGGCCCTGATTACCTCGGTCACGCTCCCCGTCGCCTACGTGATGATGCGAAATCTGCTGGCCGCGCACTACAGCTGGGACGAGGTGGGGATCTGGCAGGGGGTGAGCAGCATCTCTGATGCCTATCTGCAGTTCATTACCGCCTCCTTCAGCGTCTGGTTGCTGCCAACCCTGTCGCGCCTGAACGCTAAGCAGGAGATCGCCCGGGAGATTGGCCGTTCGCTGCGCTTTGTCTTACCGGCGGTGGCGGTAGCGAGCCTGACCGTCTGGCTGCTGCGCGATGTTGCCATCTGGCTGCTCTTCTCAGACAAATTTACCCCGATGCGTGACCTGTTTGCCTGGCAGCTCATCGGTGATGTATTGAAAGTGGGCGCTTACGTCTTTGGTTATCTGGTGATCGCCAAAGCCTCGCTGCGGTTATACATTCTGGCGGAAATCAGCCAGTTCACGCTGCTCACGGCGTTCTCTCACTGGCTGATCCCCGCGCACGGTGCGCTGGGAGCGGCCCAGGCCTATATGGCCACCTACATTGTCTATTTCGCCGCCTGCTGCGGCGTATTTTTACTTTGGCGTAAACGCGCATGACTGTACTGATTCACGTCCTGGGATCGGACATCCCACACCATAACCAGACCGTACTCCGGTTCTTTAATGACGAGCTGGCCGCAGGCAGCGCCAGCGCGCGCGATTTTATGGTGGTTGATAAAACCCAGGGGGCGGGCGCCAGCTTTCCGGCGTTAAATATCACCTTCTGGCCCGATAAAGCCAGCCTGGCGAAAGCCGTGATCGCTCGTGCGAAGGCGAACCGTGAACAGCGCTTCTTCTTCCACGGCCAGTTTAATACCGGCCTGTGGCTGGCGTTGTTAAGCGGCGGCATCAGGCCGTCACAGTTTAACTGGCATATCTGGGGCGCTGATTTATATGAAATATCCCAGGGCTGGAAGTTCCGCCTCTTTTACCCGCTGCGCCGCATGGCGCAGGGCCGCGTCGGCTGCGTCTTCGCCACCCGGGGCGATCTAAACTATTTTGCCCGCCAGCATCCAGGCGTGCGCGGCGAACTGCTCTATTTCCCAACCCGGATGGATCCTGCCCTGAACGGGCTGGCAAACGAGGCTAAACGCGAAGGAAAGCTGACAATTCTGGTCGGCAACTCCGGCGATCGCAGCAACGAGCACCTGGCAGCGCTGAAGGCGGTGCACCAGCAGTTCGGCGATACGGTAAACGTGATTGTGCCCATGGGCTATCCTCCTCATAACGAGGCTTATATCAGTGAAGTGCGCGCCTGCGCGCTGGGGCTGTTTAGCCCTGAGAATGTACAGATCCTGAGCGAGAAGATGGCGTTCGAAGCCTATCTGGCGCTGCTGCGTCAGTGCGATCTGGGCTACTTTATTTTTGCGCGCCAGCAGGGGATTGGTACCCTCTGTCTGCTGATTCAGGCGGGGGTGCCCTGCGTGCTCAACCGTGAGAATCCGTTCTGGCAGGACATGACGGAGCAGAACATTCCGGTGCTCTTTACCGGCGATGAGCTGAATGTCGATATCGTACGTGAAGCCCAGCGCCAGCTGTCGCTGGTGGATAAAAATGCCATCGACTTCTTCAGCCCCAATTACCTCACCCCGTGGCAGCAGGCGCTGCGCATCGCTTCAGGAGGTGAAGAGTGAGCCCTTTACAATTTAGCGGCCTGCTGGTGATTTGGCTGCTGAGCACCCTGTTTATCGCCACCCTGACGTGGTTCGAATTTCGTCGGGTGCGCTTTAACTTCAATGTCTTCTTTTCATTGCTGTTTTTGCTCACCTTCTACTTCGGTTTCCCGCTGACCAGCATTCTGGTCTTCCGCTTTGATGTGGGCGTGGTGCCGCCAGAGATCCTGATGCAGGCGCTGCTGTCGGCCACCTGCTTCTACGGGGTCTATTACGTTACCTATAAGACGCGTTTAAAGTCCGTTACGGATACGACCCCGCGCCGCCCGCTGTTCACCATGAACCGGGTTGAGACCCACCTGACCTGGGTGATGCTCATGGCGATTGCGCTGGTCAGCGTCGGCATCTTCTTTATGCACAATGGCTTTTTGCTGTTCAAGCTGCACTCCTACAGCCAGATCTTCTCCAGCGAAGTCTCCGGCGTGGCGCTTAAGCGCTTCTTTTACTTCTTTATTCCGGCGATGCTGGTGGTTTACTTCCTGCGCCAGGATGCCCGGGCGTGGCTCTTCTTCCTCGTCAGCACGGTGGCGTTTGGCCTGCTGACCTATATGATCGTGGGCGGAACCCGCGCCAACATCATTATCGCCTTCGCCATCTTCCTGTTTATCGGCATTATTCGCGGCTGGATCTCCCTGTGGATGCTGGCGGCCGCCGGGGTGATGGGCATTGTGGGCATGTTCTGGCTGGCGTTAAAGCGCTACGGCATGGACGTCAGTGGCGATGAGGCCTTTTATACCTTCCTCTACCTCACGCGCGATACCTTCTCCCCCTGGGAGAACCTGGCTCTGCTGCTACAAAACTACGACAAGATAGAGTTCCAGGGGCTGGCACCCATTGTCCGCGATTTCTATGTCTTTATCCCCACCTGGCTCTGGCCCGATCGTCCGGATATCGTCCTGAACACCGCCAACTACTTTACCTGGGAGGTGTTAAATAACCACTCGGGGCTGGCGATCTCACCGACGCTTATCGGCTCGCTGGTGGTGATGGGCGGCGGCTGGTTTATTCTGCCCGGCGCGATTGCCGTGGGGCTGATTATCAAATGGTTCGACTGGCTCTATACCCTGGGTAACCAGGAGACGAACCGCTATAAAGCCGCGATTTTGCACAGCTTCTGTTTTGGTGCCATCTTCAATATGATCGTGCTGGCGCGCGAAGGGCTGGATTCGTTCGTCTCCCGCGTGGTCTTTTTTATGGCGGTGTTTGGCCTCTGTCTGCTGCTGGCGAAACTGCTGTACTGGCTGTTTGACAGCGCCGGGCTGGTGCATAAGCGCGAACCCGCCGCCAGCAGAACGCTTTCGCAAGTCTGAGTAAGGATAATAATGACTGACAATACCTCTGCGCCGCAGTATGACCTGCGCGGCCTGAAACTTATCGGCTGGCGGGACATGCAGCACGCGCTGGACTATCTCTGTGCAGGTGGCCATATCAAAACCGGTACCCTGGTCGCCATCAATGCAGAAAAGATGTTAACCATTGAAGACAACGCCGAGGTGCGAGAGCTGATTGAGGCTGCGGAGTTTAAGTACGCCGACGGTATCAGCGTGGTGCGCTCGGTACGTAAAAAATATCCGCAGGCGAATATCTCCCGCGTGGCCGGGGCCGACCTGTGGGAAGCGCTGATGGCGCGAGCCGGGGCAGACGGCACGCCGGTATTTTTGATTGGCGGCAAACCGGAGATCCTGGCGCAAACCGAGCAGAAGCTGCGCGCCCAGTGGAACGTCAATATCGTCGGCAGCCAGGACGGCTATTTTAAACCGGAACAGCGACAGGCCCTGTTTGAACGCATCCGCGACAGCGGGGCGAAGATTATCACCGTGGCGATGGGGTCGCCGCGCCAGGAGATCCTGATGCGCGACTGCCGTCAGGTCTGCCCGGATGCGCTCTATATGGGCGTGGGTGGCACTTATGATGTCTTCACCGGCCACGTTAAGCGCGCGCCAAAGGTGTGGCAGAACCTGGGGCTGGAGTGGCTCTATCGCCTGCTGTCGCAGCCAAGCCGCATCACTCGCCAGCTGCGCCTGCTGCGCTACCTGGGCTGGCACTACACCGGTCGTCTGTAATTATGCCAACGCAGCGCGATCTTCTGTTCGCGCTGCCACCCGCCTGCAAAACTGCTGCAAATATGTGCAATACATTCATTTTTTTAACGCATTAATTGCCATTTCGTAGTTTTTAAGAAACCATTCGCTCACCCATTGCAGTGCCACGGTGTTTTAAGCGCCAACCGTCAACCACGACGGTCGGCGCCGCATGGCCTGTTATGGCACATTTTTACCCATAACAATAACCGGCAGAGGCCGGGAAGTCGCAACACAACTGAGGATTTATGGCAGAGAAAAAACCGGAGCTACAGCGTGGGCTGGAAGCTCGTCATATTGAACTGATCGCCCTTGGCGGCACGATAGGGGTGGGGCTGTTTATGGGCTCCGCCAGCACGCTCAAGTGGGCAGGTCCGTCGGTTCTGCTGGCCTATATCATTGCCGGGCTGTTTGTTTTCTTCATCATGCGCTCCATGGGCGAGATGCTGTTCCTCGAGCCGGTGGCCGGTTCGTTCGCTGTTTATGCCCACCGCTATATGAGCCCCTTCTTTGGCTATCTCACGGCGTGGTCTTACTGGTTTATGTGGATGGCGGTGGGGATTTCTGAAATCACCGCGATAGGGGTCTACGTGCAGTTCTGGTTCCCGGAGATGGCGCAGTGGATACCCGCCCTGATCGCCGTGGGGTTGGTGGCGCTAGCTAACCTTGCCGCCGTGCGCCTGTATGGCGAGATCGAGTTCTGGTTTGCGATGATTAAGGTCACTACCATCATCGTGATGATCGTTGTTGGCCTGGGGGTCATATTCTTCGGCCTGGGTAACGGCGGGCAGGCAATTGGTTTTGGCAATCTGACCGACAATGGCGGCTTCTTTGCCGGCGGCTGGAAGGGCTTCCTGACCGCGCTCTGCATCGTGGTGGCCTCTTATCAGGGCGTGGAGCTGATCGGCATTACCGCCGGTGAAGCAAAAAATCCACAGGTCACGCTGCGTAGCGCGGTAGGCAAAGTGCTGTGGCGCATCCTGATTTTCTATGTGGGCGCTATTTTCGTTATCGTGACCATCTTCCCGTGGACTGAAATTGGCAGCAACGGCAGCCCCTTTGTGCTGACCTTTGCCAAAATCGGTATTACCGCTGCGGCCGGTATTATCAACTTCGTGGTGCTAACGGCAGCGCTCTCCGGCTGCAACAGCGGTATGTACAGCTGTGGGCGCATGCTCTATGCCCTGGCGAAGAACCGCCAGCTTCCGGCGGTGGTGGGCAAAGTATCTCGCGCAGGGGTGCCGGTGGCGGGTGTGGCTATCTCTATTGCCATCCTGCTGGTGGGATCCTGCCTGAACTACATCATTCCGAACCCGCAGCGGGTGTTTGTCTATGTCTATAGCGCCAGCGTGCTGCCGGGCATGGTGCCCTGGTTTGTGATCCTGATAAGCCAGCTGCGTTTTCGTCAGGCGCATAAACAAGCCATCGCCAGCCATCCGTTCCGCTCAATTATGTTCCCCTGGGCCAATTATTTGACCATGGCGTTCCTGATTTGCGTACTTATTGGCATGTATTTCAATGAAGACACCAGAATGTCGCTGTTTGTGGGGATGATCTTCCTGGCGGCGGTGACGGCCTGTTACAAGCTTTTTGGCCTTGGTCGCCACGTTGAAAGCCATAAAACGCAGGAATAAGCGGCAAAATGCGCAAAGCGTAACCAAACGCGCATTTTTTTTAAAAAAGCACTAGACAGAACTACGAGACCTCCGTAATATCCAGCCCCGCAACGGCGCTAAGCGC
>DKMV01000207.1 GCA_002469605.1 Leclercia sp. UBA7405 | reverse complement strand
TAGCCGGCACGGTCCAGCGCGCGTTCGATGCGGGGCGCACCCGGGTGAATCCGGCGGCGCTGATGGCGGCAGAGCCCGACGAGCTACAGGCGTTCTGGCAAAACGCGCGGCAAAAAGACCGCGCCACCGGCGGCGATACCTTTGAGATCCGCGACAGCATCGACAGGCCGGATCGCCGCCCGCCGCGTACTCCGGAGCAGCGCGAGCACCTTATCTCGGTGTTCCTCTGGGGGGCGGTGGGGGTAATGGTGATTGCTATGCTGGGGGCGGGCGTCTGGCTCTTTACCGGCGAAACGCCAACCCGTACGGCTACCGCGGCCCCGACGGTACAGAGCGCGCCGGAGGAGATGCGTGACACCCCTTCATCCCGTGAAACCCTCACCCGGATGGGCGTCACCTGGGATGAGAATAATTTCCGCTCGGCCATCGATCGCAACGACGCCCGCGTGGTGCAGCTGTTTCTGAAAGGGGGGATGGACTGGAAGCTGGCCTGGACCGAGCAGGCGCACGCCGCCGGGCACGAGGCGGTGCTGGACATGCTGATGCGCTACCGGCTACAGATGACGGAGCCGAAACCCTGCCGGCGGTTTATCACCACCCTGAGCCATGCGATGGCAGGAGGCGCGGCCCTCACCAGCACGCGCAAAGCGTATTTGCAGGCCTTCTGTACCGTACCGGCGGTGGTAGAGCGCCAGCGGCGCGACATGGAGCTGGCGACGCGCCGGGCGCAGGCGCAGCCGGACGCCAGCAGCAAAAAGTGGCAAAGCATCCAGACGGCGATTTATGACGTGATTCGCTAAGAAGGGCGGGGAGTTACGGCTCCCCGTACAGTCCAATCAGGCGGCGGACGACGCCGTTGGTCCAGCCGAAACCATCCTGCAGAGGATATTCCCCACCGCCACCTTCGCGAGGCGTGCTGCTGGCGATGTGGTACTTCTCAATCAGCTTATGGTGCGTCTTGTAGTAGTGGTTCACCGTATGCAGCCAGCTCCAGGCGATTTCGTCGCCCAGTGAGTCGTTGCCGTACTGCTTGAATCCCTGGATCGCCATCCACTGCAGGGGCGCCCAGCCGTTGGGTTTATCCCACTGCTCGCCGGTTTCGTACTCGGTGGCCAGAATACCGCCCGGGGTCAGCAGGCGGGCTTTTACCGCGTCCGACAGGCGTTCGGCCTGTTCATGGGTCGCCATGCCGACATACAGCGGCACGATGCTGGCGGCAGAGAAGAGCGCCATCTGCTCCCGGCGCCAGTCGTAGTCGCGATAGCAGCCGTTTTCATCATCCCACAGGTAGCGGTTCACCGCCGCGCGGCGATCGCTCGCCTTCTGGCGGAAGAGATCGGCGGTCTCTTTATCCCCTTTAGAGGCCGAAATGTTCGCGATGGCGCTCTCGAGCTTGAACAGAAACGCGTTCAGATCGATGGGGATAAATTGGGTGGTGCGAATGCTCGCCAGGCGGGTCGGATCCCGCAGCCAGCGGGAGGAGTAGTCCCAGCCCGAAGCGGCCCCGGCGCGCAGATCGCGATAGACCTCGTTAGCCGGGCGGCCAGAGTGGCGAGCGGTCTCGACGTCCTCTATCCAGGATTCGTCGCGCGGAGTGTCGCGGTCATCCCAGTAGCGGTTGAGCAGCGATCCGTCCGGCATGCGTACCGCGCTGCGGTAGGCCTGGTTGAGCAGCAGCGACTCCGCGCCATCCATCCAGAAGGCGTACTCCATTTTCAGGTGGTCCAGATAACGCTTGGCCCCGCGCACGCCGTCCTCTTCGAACAGCTCGACCATCAGGGCAAAGACCGGTGGCTGAGAGCGGCTCAGATAGTAGGTGCGGTTGCCGTTGGGAATATGGCCGTAGCGCTCAATCAGCCAGGCGAAGTTATCCGCCATGCACTTCAGCAGATCGTTACGCCCGCTCTCCGCCAGCCCCAGCATCGAGAAGTAGGAGTCCCAGTAATAGGTCTCGCTAAAACGCCCGCCGGGAACGATATAGGCCTGCGGTAGCGCTAGCAGCGACGACCAGGGAATGTGGTCCTGCGGCTCGCGCGTCAGCACCGGCCACAGGTTATCAATATGCTCTTTCAGGGAGTGGCCCGGGTCGGAGATATACTCTTTGCTGTAGTCTTCCGGCAGCCAGAAATGGTTCTCAACGAAGCGCGCCAGGTCGAAATCACGATGGCGGCGTACCTTACGGTAGCGGATAAGAATATCCAGCGGATCCATTTTCGGCGCGCAGTCCGGGAAGGTTTTGCTGTCGGCAAAGAGGCGCGTCGACTGCACGTGCTCGAACAGTTCGAGATAGCGATCGGCGGGCGTGAGCGCATCGGATGCGGGGAGCCCTTCGATCATTTCAGGCTCCGGCTCGGCCTCGATCATTTCATCCAGTTTTAACTCGCAGGGATCGAATTCGTAGAGAAGTTCTTGTTCTACATCGAACTCTACGGTCTCTACAGTGCGTATTTTCTGGTTGAACATGGTAATAAAAACCTCCGGTGGCGTCGTAACAACTACGGGTGTTGTCCGGGTATCTCTTAAGCGTAGACACTCGCTTCGGTGCCTGCGGCGCGAAGTGTGCGGTAGATCACTTTTTTAAACCCCGGGAAACAGGGCAGAATGCAAGCTATTTAGCTGATTTTATGAATTTTACCGGCGAATTGTGCAAAATCTGGCCGGCGTAAAAATCAGAGCATTCGGTATGCCATTTTGCGGGTCGCCGCGTGCCCCAGGGAGGTTATTTAGTGCGCCTGATGTACGTCGCCGGCAATTTTATCCGCTTTTTGTTTTGCCCCCTCGCTTTGGTTGAGGGCATTGCTGGCCGCTTTTTCCGCATGCGCTGCGCTATAGGCCGCCAGGTGTGAAATCACGATAGCGTAAATACTCATCAACGACACCCAGAGGATGCTGTTTTTCCACCAGAGGAGAGTGGGAATGGTCAAAATGGCCCATACCAGGGCAAGGATCAAATGGAACTTCGCCATTCGTTTTGCGGAGATCTTAACGTGCATGTTGTTTTCTCTAATCTTTTAATCGTATTAACGGGTCAGTGCTTAACGCTTACTAAGCGTAGTCAACTCCATCCTCGTTATGCGGGAATTTTGTTACGGTATGTACAGGCCCGGCCGTTGGGGTCTGCGTTGCGAGACGACGAGAGTAACCGCCCATTAATTCGGGGAAAGCAGGGCTGCCGGCGGCGACCTGCCCGGGCACGATGTTTAAATTCGCCGTAGAATTTTTTATTTTTTAATCATTTACAAAGCGTAAAGGCAAGATTGCAAATTCTGACAAATTGTTAATTTTTTGTAAATTTATTTTGATTCAGATCAACTTTCGAACTATTCATAGAAATTATGATTTCAGGGACGACATAACAAATAAGGGATGAAAATGATGAAAAAATTAGTTCTGGGAACCGTTCTCGCTCTGTCTGTTGCCTCTTTTGGTGCCACTGCCGCAGATTTGATTTCCAAAGATGAAGCTCACCATTTTAAATTTGAATATATCGGTAATGTCTCTGTCGGCGCATCTGGCGGACAAATTTCCTCACCATCCGATCTGCATAAAAAACTCTCTTCATTAGCCGATGAAAAAGGCGGTAAATATTATGTAATTATCGCTGCTCGTGAACATGGGCCAAACTTTGAAGCCATTGCCGAAGTATACAAATAAGGCACTGCCCCGAATATTACGATTTCTTGACGGCGTCAGAGATCGTAATATTCAATCTGCAAGCTTGCCGTCTTCAATTTTACCCTGCGACGGTAAATGCTATTCTTTCGTTTATACTCTCTTCATTCGTGCCTGCTCAGCTAAAAGCGCTCTCTACCGTTAAATCGCCAGCTATTAATCATACATAGATGAAACTATAAAAAAGCATGAACGTTTACACTTCTTTTGCACTATTTAAAAAATCTCAACCATAATTAAATCAGGCGCAATTAAGGGTGACATCAATGAAAGATTGTCCATTTTCAAAAGAGGTGATTGAACAGACGCTACTATGGATCGATGAAAATGTGGATAAAAAGATTACCATGGATGATCTATCAAGCCTGTCTGGATACTCAAAATGGTATTTTCAGAGGTTATTCACAAAATATGTTAAGGTGACACCAGCAACCTATATTCGCAGGAAAAAACTTTTACTATCCCTGACTGCTATAAAATATGGTACTAAAAATATCGGGATGATAGCCGAGGATTACGGCTTTAATTCACATCAAACCTATAATCGCATCTTCAAAAAAGAGCTGGGATGTACGCCTGCATACTGCAGGGAAGTATTCAAAGAGTATGGCTGCTTTACAGACTGCAAGGGAATATGCAAAAAAAATTCATCGCGTTAAATTAGTAATTTACGCCTATTGAAGAAATGCCTGATTGTTTATCATCACCAGCATTACTTTCTTTGAGGGTAAATTGCTCCCCCATGTTTATTTCTTTTGCTTCATTTTGCCTGTGTCATAACCACGACCACTTTGCCGTGTGGCGAGAACTGAAGGCAGCGATGGTATTTTAAATCTTGCGGTTGCTCTGGAAACTTGTCTCCTTAAGTATTGCTGGCGTCGGACTTAAATTACGCGTAGTACGCTTTTTAAGAGAGTCTTCAGGGAGGGACAGGTTATTACTTGAAACAGGGTCATCTGGCGCGCAGCGCGCCAGATGACCCGCGGACGTGGCATAAACCACCTTCGGGGGTCAGTTCTGTACTAGCCTCGCATGGTGACAAACTCTTCTGCCGCCGTGGGGTGAATAGCCACGGTGTTGTCGAAGTCTTTCTTGGTTGCGCCCATCTTCAGCGCCACCGCAAAGCCCTGCAGGATCTCATCCATACCAAAGCCGATGCCGTGAATGCCGACAATCTTCTCTTCCGGGCCGACGCAGACCAGCTTCATACGGCACAGCTGGCGGTGAGAGGTCACCGCGGTATACATGGCGGTAAAGCCCGAGCGGTATACCTTCACCTGGTGATCACCGTACTGCTCACGCGCCTGGGGCTCGGTTAAGCCCACGGTGCCGATAGGCGGATGGCTGAAGACCACGGTCGGGATGTTGCTGTAGTCCAGATGCTCGTCCGGCTTGTTGTTAAACAGGCGCTCGGAAAGACGACGACCTGCGGCCACGGCAACCGGCGTCAGCTCGACGGCACCGGTGTTGTCGCCCACGGCGTAGATGCCCGGCACGCTGGTATTCTGGAACTTATCGACAACTATATAGCCCTTGTCGTTAGTTTTAACGCCGGTGACCTCCAGGTTGAAGGTGTCGTTGGCAGGTTCACGGCCAATCGCCCAGATCAGACAGTCGACGGTCTGGCTGCGGCCATCTTCCAGCTCCAGGGTCAGGCTACCGTCGGCGTTTTTCACCACCGCTTTCGGCACCGCATTGGTGTGCAGGGTCGGGCCTTCGGCGTTCATCACCTCTACCAGCGTCTCGACGATCAGCGGATCGAAGCTGCGCAGCGGGGCGTGTTTACGTACAAACAGATGCGCTTCGGCGCCCAGGCCGTTGATCACCCCGGCCAGCTCCACGGCAATATAGCCTGCGCCCACCACTGCAACGCGTTTCGGCAGGGCCGGCAGCTCAAAGAAGCCATCGGAATCGATGCCGTACTCCACGCCCGGAATATCCGGATGGCTCGGGCGTCCGCCAGTGGCGATCAGGATATGATCGGCAGTGATCGTCTCGCCGTTCACTTCAAGCGTCTTCGCATCCACAAAACGGGCGAAGCCGTGGATCACGTCGACCTTATTGTTACTCAGCCCGTTGTTGTACGCGGCGTGAATACGATCGATATAGGCGGTGCGGCTGGCAATCAGCTTGTCCCAGTCAAAGTTATTGATAGTGGTATCAAAGCCGTAGTCCGGGCCGTAGGTATGGATAGCTTCACGGATCTGCGACGCATGCCACATCACTTTTTTCGGTACGCAGCCCACGTTGACGCAGGTGCCGCCCAGCGCTTTGGCTTCGATTAGCGCACACTTCTGGCCATACATAGCTGCACGGTTAATAGAGGCGATACCGCCGCTGCCACCGCCGATGGCGATGTAGTCATAATGCTTGCTCATGGGTCATATCCTTAATATCTGATTGCCGCGATTGTATCTCTCAAAACAGCCGATGCCACCGATTGCTGTGATTACTCTGGCACGATCCAGCTGACGGTCGCATGACCGGTCCCGCCAGGCACCAGCATTTTGTGCAGCCACGGCAACACGTTGTTCATCTGCGCTTCCAGCTTCCAGGGTGGGTTAATCACGATCATGCCGGAGGCGGTCATACCGCGCTGGTCGCTGTCCGGACGCACGGCCAGCTCAATCTGCAAAATTTTACGAATACCGGTGGCTTCCAGCTCTTTGATCATCCGTTTAATCTGCGCGCGCAGAACCACCGGATACCACAGGGCATAGGTGCCGGTGGCGAAGCGCTTGTAGCCTTCGCTGATGCCAGCGATCACCGCCTGGTAGTCGCTTTTGATTTCGTACGGCGGGTCGATCAGTACCAGACCACGGCGGGAAACCGGCGGCAGTTTGGACTTCAGCTGCTGGTAGCCATCGGCTTTTTCGACGCGGGCGCGGCTGTCTTTCTGGAATTCAGAGCGCAGCAACGGGAAGTCGCTCGGGTGCAGCTCGGTAAGCTGCAGGCTGTCGTACTCGCGCAACAGCTGGCGGGCAATCAGTGGGGAGCCCGGGTAGTAGCGCAGCTGGCCGCTGCGGTTGAAATGGTTCACCACGCCGATGTAAGGCTCCAGCTCCGCCGGCAGGGAGTCCTGCTGCCAGATGCGGGCAATCCCCTCCAGGTACTCGCCGGTGCGCTCTGCGTGCTCGCCGCTTAACTGATAGCGGCCCGCGCCGGCATGGGTGTCCAGGTAGAGAAAGGGTTTCTCTTTCTCTTTCAGCGCTTCGATGATCAGGCTCTGAACGGTGTGTTTCAGGACGTCGGCGTGGTTGCCCGCGTGGAAGCTGTGGCGATAACTAAGCATGGGTAAGGGTGTTCCGTCAGGTAATAAAAAAGCGTATCGACACAGTATACAGAAAAGTCACCGCGGCCGCGAAAGCGCAACGCCCGGCATTGAAATCCTCTACACTTAACCCCATTCTAGAGTGCATATGCACCGCGCCGGATGCGCGATTAATCAACCCTATTCAACAGGACAGCGCTTATGACCAATCCATTACTGACCCCTTTTTCTCTGCCGCCGTTTTCCTCCATCCTTCCTGAGCATGTCGTACCTGCAGTGACTAAAGCGCTGGACGACTGCCGCGCGGCGGTCGAAAAGGTGGTTGCGCAGGGCGCCCCCTATACCTGGGAGAACCTGTGCCAGCCGCTGGCGGAAGTGGATGACGTGCTGGGGCGTATCTTCTCGCCGGTAAGCCACCTGAATTCGGTGAAAAACAGCCCGGAACTGCGCGAAGCCTACGAGCAGACCCTGCCGCTGCTCTCCGAGTACAGCACCTGGGTCGGCCAGCATGAAGGGCTGTATAACGCTTACCGCGACCTGCGCGATGGCGATCGCTATGCATCGCTTGATACCGCGCAGAAAAAATCGGTGGATAACGCCCTGCGTGACTTTGAGCTCTCCGGTATCGGCCTGCCGAAA
>DKMV01000137.1:534-3248 GCA_002469605.1 Leclercia sp. UBA7405 | reverse complement strand
CGGCGCTGGACGTGTCGGTGCGCCTGCAGGTGCTTGGGCTGCTGGATGATTTAGTGCAGTCCCGCGGGCTGGGGCTGATCTTTATTAGCCACGATATCAACCTGGTGCGCAGCTTCTGCGACCGGGTGCTGGTGATGTACGCCGGGCGGGTGGTGGAGTCTATCGCCGCCAGCGAACTGCACAATGCACAGCACCCCTACACCCGGGGGCTGATTGATGCCCTGCCGGAAATCAACCATCGCCGCCCGGTGCTGCCGGTGCTACAGCGCCAGGCCAGCTGGCTTGGCGACTAAGGAGGGAGCATGATCGACATTAAGAACCTCAACCTGACCTTTGGCGAGGGCGACAAGCGCAACCAGGTGCTGTACGACGTCAATATTCACGTCCAGCCGGGGGAGATTTACGGCCTGGTGGGGGAGTCGGGCTCCGGTAAAACGACGGTGCTGAAGTGTCTGGCCGGGCTGTTCACCCACTGGGAAGGGGAGCTGGCCATCGACGGTGTGGCCCTCGGTCGCACTATCAACGCCGCGCGCTGCCGCCGGGTGCAGATGGTGTTTCAGGATCCCTACGGCTCGCTCCATCCGCGCCACACCATCGGCGATATCCTGGAGGAGCCGCTGCAGATCCACGGCATCAGGGAGCGGGATCGCCGCATTCATACCCTGCTGGACAGGGTCGGGCTCAACCGCGCCTTCCGCGACCGCTATCCGCATCAATTGTCGGGCGGCCAGCGCCAGCGCGTGGCCATTGCCAGGGCGCTGATTCTGGAGCCGCAGGTGCTGCTGCTGGATGAGCCCACCTCCGCGCTGGACGTCTCGGTGCAGGCGGAGATTTTAAACCTGCTGGCGGAGCTGCAGCAGGAGTCGCAGCTTACCTACCTGATGGTGACCCACGATCTGGGGGTGATTGCCCATCTTTGCCAGAAGGTGGCGGTGATGCAGTACGGTAAAATTCTGGAAACCCTCAGCGTGGACGAGCTGGTGGCAGGCGCGGCGAAAACGGAGTACACGCGGATGCTGGTTAACGCCAGCCAGCGCTATTCCCGCGAAATGGCGCGGGAAGTGGCGGTCTATTAAGTCATGCCCTCTCCGGGTGAGAGGGCGTAAAAGCTAGCGGAGTAGCGGACAATCCGGCGGTAAGCGACACCGCAGGGCGCCGGGCAGGAGCGAAATGCGAAAACGCTCGCCGCTCAGGGGTTCGCCATCCAGGTTAAAGGTCATGCCGTTGGGGGCGACAACTTCAAACCAGGCGGACTGACCGTCGATAACGTTCGGGCTCTCTTCCGGTTTGGTCAGGGTGGTTAACAGGGCCGGGAGCAGTTCGTTAGCAGAGAAGATACGCAGCTGGAGCTGCCCGTCGTTTATCAGCGCGTCCGGGCAGAGCTGTTGACCGCCCCCCGCCTGACGGCCGTTGCCAATCCCAATCACCAACGCATCTCCCTGCCAGTGAAAGTTCTCGCCGATAATTTCACAGCTGTCGGGCTTGAGGAGATCCATCCGCACCAGGCCGTGGATCAGATAAGAGACCCCGCCGAGGGCGCCCTTAAGCTTCTCCGGCGTTTCGCTGGTAATGCGGGTGCCAAAGCCGCCCGTCGCCATATTAATAAAGCAGGTCTCGTCGTTAACCCGGGCAATATCCACCGCCGTGGCTTTGCCGGCAATCGCCAGCTGGAGGGCTTTATCGAGGCTCTCCGGGATACCTGCGCTGGTGGCAAAATCGTTGGCGGTGCCAAGGGGTAAAATGCCCAGCGCCGGGCGCCGCTCGTCCGGGACGGCTATCAGCGCCGTCGCCACTTCGTTAATGGTGCCGTCGCCGCCGCCGGCAATCACCGTCTCTACGCCAAGCTCGCAGGCTTCTTTGATATAGCGTGCCGCATCGCCTTTCTCCCAGGTCACGCGGACGTGGATTGTCACCCCTTCCTCACGAAGAAGCGTCACGGCCTGACGCAGCAGATCGTTGTCTGTGCCTTTGCCGTTCAAAATTAATAAACTTGCTGGATAGGTCGCCATCCATATTGCTCCTGTGCTGATCTCCCAAAAGTGTATCGCAGCGCGGGAAAAAGCGGGTAAGAAGAGGATGAAAGGATCGAAAATAGTTGAGCGGCGAACCCAACACTTCGCCACCCGGTCATGAGCTGTTACGCCGTTATTGCGCCATAGGGGCATAAGGCGAAAACGCAATTCTCGCGATTTTCACAGCGGGTGATGATGCTACCGTCGTTGCCAGGACAACCGGCGCCAGCCAGCAATGAGTCCCAGAGCGCGGGTTTGTAGGGGAATGCACGAATGATCTGCAGTGGCCTGAGTTTGCCATCAATGGCAACACCGAAAGGGCCGGTAATAAGAACGGAGCCGACGCTGACAAAGTAATCCCCTTTGTACCAGACGATCAGCCTGAGATTTTTAATGGTCAGTACATGAATAAACATTGTTCCAGTACGAGGGCATACCATCCTGTTTTCTACCACCCAGTACATTAATCTCCTCCTTCTCCTTAAGGGAAATTTCCTATTCGCTTGAAGAATAACATCCAATATCTATATGAATAGACTGAATTTAATAAATTTATAAATGCATGTGCTTCTGGCTGTAAGTACAAGTAAATTTACATTTAAGACGTTTTAAAAAAGCTGAAACGTGACAGCCTTGGGAACTGCAGGGAGGGTGATACGAAGCTTACCAGGCGTAAGCGGTGCGGCAACACGGCAGGGTAAT
>DKMV01000137.1:0-432 GCA_002469605.1 Leclercia sp. UBA7405 | reverse complement strand
GCGGCAACACGGCAGGGTAAAATTATGCAGATGGAGTGACCTGGATCAAAGCCAAACGAAGAAGATTGTTTTGTAAATTTTTTGTAAGGTGCGTAAGGATGCGCTATCTTAATTCATATCGTGAAATTAGATGCGTCATTAAGGGGTAGGGATTAGGTGTTTATCAGCTTTTAACGCCGATTTCTACCGATGTTTTCCTGACTTTATTAACATCACAAAACAAGGATGGTTATGGACTGGACAATAATTGATTCTCTCGCAAACCCGGATACCGGCACCTACTTTGCGCTTGCCCAGACTTCAAGGAACCTGAAGCTGATCCTCTGGTGTCAGGGAGACTTCTTCCTGCGTGAGAATAATGTCCTGTCAACCGGACCGGCCGGCCTCTATGTGGATGGCAGGCTGCGGAACGTGACAGTCATGCATGCTGCG
>DKMV01000312.1:914-8841 GCA_002469605.1 Leclercia sp. UBA7405 | reverse complement strand
GCGGCGCTTCATGAGAATGCGCAGCGTGACCCCCGCGATCACCAGCCAGTATCCCAGAATGACCAGCCAACTCACCACGGTGTAGAAGGTTGTCATAATAAAAAATCCTTTTGAAAGCGTATTGTTATGAGTTTACGCATCAGGAATGTTCTGGCAAATAAAAACGGCAGATAAAAGCGCTGGTTTGCTGTGAACAAGGGTCTATAATGTGCGCTCTGTTAAGGCAAGAGTTGTAGACATGAAGCGCAGTAGAACAGAAGTTGGACGCTGGCGCATGTTGCGACAGAGCAGCCGGCGCAAAGCGCGCTGGCTGGAAGCACAATCCCGCCGCAATATGCGTATCCACGCGATCAGAAAATGCAGTGTGAACCGTCAACGTAATTCGTTGCTGTTCGCTGTTCAGATTCACTGAATGGCACGAGGGCACCCTTAGCGGTGCCCGATGTTTTTCTTATTCCCGCGCTACCATTATTCACAGGTTTTCTTCACCCGAAGGTTAACTTTCTTTTTCCGTGCGGTATCATGGCGCCCTCACACCGCAGAATAAAAATTTATGAATCCTTTTTACTGGATAATTATTGCGCTATTTACGGTGGATGCATTAAGGGAATATTCAGGACAGCCGTCGCTTACGGCAGCAGGTGAGCATATTTTCACCATGATGGCTTACTGGACGACGATATAAGGGATTGGTCGGGCATCTTTTGCCGTCATATCAGGTTGATCCCCGGCTCAGCCGGGATGGCATTATCAAAAGGAGTTTATGTGTTTACGGAATTCGGGGTGGTTAATTTCTGGACCTACGTTATCGGCGCTATCTTTATTGTGCTGGTGCCAGGGCCAAATACCCTCTTTGTATTAAAAACCGGTATTGGCCACGGCGTGAAGAAGGGTTATCTGGCCGCCAGCGGCGTATTTATTGGCGATGCGGTACTGATGTTCCTCGCCTGGGCGGGCGTTGCGGCCCTGATCCAGACCACACCGCTCTTATTTAACGTGGTTCGCTATCTGGGGGCGTTTTATCTTCTGTGGCTGGGCGGCAAAATGCTCTGGTCGGTGCTAACCCATCAGCAGCAGAACGAGAGCGGCGCAACTGAGCCGGCGAAAACCATTATGAAGCGTTCGCTGGTGCTAAGTATGACCAATCCCAAAGCGATCCTGTTTTATGTCTCTTTCTTCGTGCAGTTTATCGACGTAAATGCGAAGCATACCGGTATTTCATTTATGATTCTGGCCGCCACGCTGGAGCTAATCAGCTTTATTTATATGAGCTTCCTGATCTTCTCCGGCGCATTTGTGACGCGTTACCTGAAAACGAAAAAGAAACTGGCGAAGCTGGGAAATGGTTTAATCGGGTTATTATTTGTCGGCTTTGCCGCCAGGCTTGCGTCACTGAACTGATTTAAGGCTCCCGCGGGAGCCTTTATATTTTCTGACATAGCAAACGTAAGACTTACCCAACGCTTTCCAGGCTTTTCAGGAAATCGTCTACCTGTTCCGCCGTGGCGGTATCTGCCTCATACAGAATATTCAGCTTAACGTCCTTCAGCCCGCAAAAGCCGAAAACACCCTCTACGAGCTGGGTCTGGATCGCCGTTGTATAGCCGTGCTTATCGAAACCTTTAACATCGCTGCCGGCGATGGCCACCAGGCGCACGGGTACATCGCGCAGATTACCGACAATCCGCCCGTCTTCTGCCGCTTTATACGCCCAGTTCAGCGTCAGGACCCGGTCAAACCAGCCCTTCAGGATGCCGGGCACTGACCACCAGTAAATCGGGAAGACAAACACCAGCATATCGGCACGCTCCACCCGCTGCTGCTCGCGCAGAATATCGGCGGGCAGGGCGCGCGCATTGCCGTGATACAGCTCCAGGTCCGGGCGTATCATCGCCGGAGCAAAGGCTTCTGCGTGAAGATCGGCAATCTCCACCTGGGTACCCTGCTCGCGCAGGCGTCCGGCGATGCGCGCCGTCAGGGAGTGGGATAATGATTCTGCAACCGGATGCGCCGTTACGATCAGCGCGTTGTTCACTGGATTGGCTACTAACATAATGACCTCAACACCAAAGTTAAGAGGAGAGACTGGCGTCAGCCGGAATACGGGCAATGACTTTAATTTCGAAATCGAATCCCGCCAGCCAGGTCACGCCCACGGCGGTCCAGTTCGGATAGGGCGGTTGCGGGAAGAACGACTGTTTTACCTGCATGATGGTCGGGAACTGATTCTGCGGATCGGTATGGAAGGTGGTGACGTCAATCAGGTCGTCGAAGGTGCACCCGGCGGCGGCAAGCGTCGCCTTGAGATTATCAAAAGCAAGCTGCACCTGAGCGGCAAAATCCGGTTCCGGCGTGCCGTCGGCGCGGCTTCCCACCTGGCCGGAAACGAACAGCAAATCGCCGGAACGGATGGCGGCAGAATAACCATGCTCTTCATAGAGCGCATGGCGGCTGGCGGGGAAAATCGGTTCGCGCTGGATCATAAAATCTCCTTTACAGGGTCAGGTTGAAAAACCACAAGCGCCGCATGCAGGAATGATTTAACATACGTGGCGTATGTAGAATTAATCAGACATACGCCACGTATGTCAAATGAAGATGGAGACGCTATGGCTGTTAAACGTCGTGCCGAAACGATGGCTGAAAACCGCACAAAACTAATGCTGGCAGCGCGAAAAGCCTTTGCCGAAAAGGGCTTTGCTGCGGCATCTATGGACGAACTCACGGCCAGCGTTGGCCTTACGCGCGGCGCGCTTTATCACAATTTTGGCGATAAAAAAGGCTTACTGGCCGCGGTAGTGGCACAAATGGACAGCGAAATGGCCCAGCGCGCCAGAGAAGAGGTGGCCGGGGTTGATGACGACTGGGAAAGGCTGCTGGCCGAAGGGGTCGCCTATATCAAAATGGCGCTGGATCCTGAGGTGCGGCGTATTGTACTGCTGGATGGCCCGGCGTTTCTTGGCGATCCTGCCCAATGGCCAGGACAGATCAGCTGTCTCGATGCTACCCGTGAGACCGTCGTAAAGCTGCTCGAGCGCGGGGTGCTGAAACCTGTGGATGCCGACGCGGCGGCCTGGATGCTGAACACCGCCGCCATGAATGCCGCCCTGCGGATTGCCTCCAGCGAGCATCCGGCGCAGGCGCTGCCGAAAATTATTGCGGTTTTTACTGAGATGGCCGGCGGCCTGTTACAGCAGGCTGAAAACTAGTAAAAAGCTCCCGCAGGAGCTTTGACTATTTTTAGAAGACTTTTTTGTACGGCTTAACGGTGACCTTTTGGTAGACTCCCGCCGCAACGTAAGGATCGGCCTCGGCCCAGGCCTGAGCCGCTTCCAGGGATTCAAATTCCGCAATTACCGTTGAGCCGGTAAAACCTGCTACGCCAGGATCGTTGCTGTCAACCGCGGGCATCGGGCCGGCGGTGAGTAATCTGCCTTCATCATGCAGAAGCTGTAAACGTGCCAGGTGGGCAGGGCGAACGGAAAGGCGTTTTTCCAGAGAATCAGCAATATCTTCGGCGTAAATCACGTAAAGCACGGTGGAACTCCTGAACCATTGAATGTGCGATTACGTTATGTGAAACGTCATGTGACTGCAATGTAAAGATAATCATGATGTGAAAACCATAACAATGGTGCGCCTTTTTTCACCATCTGAACCCCTAAGTGACTCTAAGATGAACAGGCTTATTGAATATGATTGCTATTTGCATTTAAAATCAGGGTCTGGTTTTTAAACTGAAACGATTATGACTTCAATGACCCTTGATTTACCTCGCCGTTTTCCATGGCCGACGCTGTTGTCCGTTGTTATCCACGGAGCCGTAGTGGCGGGCCTGCTCTACACATCGGTTAATCAGGTTATTGAAATGCCCGCGCCCGCGCAGCCGATTTCCGTGACCATGGTAACGCCCGCAGATTTAGAGCCCGTGCAGGTGGCACCGCCGCCGGAGCCGGTGGCTGAGCCGGAACCCGAACCGGAGCCGGAGCCGGTTCCCGAGCCGCCCAAAGAGGCGCCGGTGGTGATCCATAAACCAGAACCCAAGCCAAAACCTAAGCCGAAGCCAAAACCGGTTAAAAAGGTGGAAGAGCGTCCGAAACGCGAACCGCGCCCGGTCGAGCCGCGCCCGCAGGCGGTGCAGAATACCAATACCGCGCCATCGCGTCCGGTACTGAGTAACACCCCCAGTACCGCGAAGCCGGTCGCCACGGCACCAGCCGGCCCGCGTGCAATCAGCCGCAACCAGCCGCAATATCCGGCCCGCGCCCAGGCGCTGCGTATCGAAGGAAGGGTGCGCGTGAAGTTTGACGTCACCTCCGACGGCCGGGTAGAAAACGTGCAGGTACTTTCGGCCCAGCCATCTAACATGTTTGAGCGCGAAGTGAAAAACGCGATGCGCAGATGGCGGTACGAACCGGGCAAGCCGGGCAGCGGCCTGATCGTCAATATCGTCTTCCGCCTGAACGGCGGGGCGCAGATGGAATAAATAAAAAAGCCTCCGAAAGGAGGCTTTTTTTTGGCTGCGGTTCAGGCGGCCGGCAGCGGCCGCGGTTTTCCGTCGTTATCTACGGCAACATAGATAAAGAGCGCTTCGGTCGCTTTATAGCGCTGGCCGATAGGCTCTGAAGAGACCTTCTTCACCCACACTTCGATATTAATCGACACCGAAGTATTCCCACGCTTTACGCAACGCGCGTAACAGCACACCACGTCGCCTACCGCCACCGGGCGCAGAAAGGTCATGCCATCGACCCGGACCGTGACCACGCGGCCATGGGCAATCTCTTTGGCGAGGATCGCCCCGCCCATATCCATTTGCGACATCAGCCAGCCGCCAAAAATGTCACCGTTTGCATTGGTGTCTGCGGGCATGGCAAGGGTGCGTAAAACCAGTTCGCCCTGCGGGGCGTTCGTTGTTGTCATTATGTACTCTACTCATTACGGAGGACTTCAGGCGGGATGCTACTATGATTTACAGCCGGTGAGAACAGAAGAAAACGCCCGCGGCGCGGGCGTAGATGGGTCAGAAGGACATGGTGACGCCCGCGTAGTAAGCGCGGCCAGGCTCGTTATAGGTCGAGGCTCCATCATTCTCACGATAGATTTGCTTGTCGAAGAGGTTGCTGATGCCCGCGTTCAGGCGCAGATTCTTCGTCATCTGATAATTAGCGCTGATACCGACGATAGAGTAGGCGCCAATCTCCTTATCCGACAGCCCATCCTTTTCGTTGCGGATCTCCGCGTTATCCCGCGGCTTCTGGCGGCCATACATGGTCCAGTTCACATTTGCGGAGAGCTTGCTGTTCACCTGCCAGTCCAGCATGGTGTTGATGGTGTACTCCGGAATGATCGACAGCGGGTTGCCGGTCTTTTTGTCTTCCGAGGTGATCATATAAGTGGCATTGGTGCGCCAGCTCAGCGTATCGGGCAGAACCGGCACCACCAGGTTACCCTCCAGACCTTCCACCACCGCTTTACCGCCGTTTTTCCACTGCAGAATATTGGCACCGTTAGAGGCATAGCCCAGCACCTCGGTACCCGACACGATTTTGTTTTTGTAATCGTTGCGGAACCAGGTAATGCCCGCGTCATACCCGTTGTGGTTAAACTCGAGGCCTATCTCTTTATTGATACTGATTTCCGGGTCGAGGTCCGGGTTACCCAGCAGATAACAGCTTCCTTCCCCAACGCTTACCGGGCAGCCGTTACCCCGGGTGGAGAGCAGATAACCTTCGCTGGACTGGTACAGGTTCGGTGCTTTAAAGACGCGGGCGATCCCGGCCTTCAATTTAAACATGTCGCCCAGCTCCTGCTGCATATTCAGGCTCGGGCTCCAGTTACTGCCAAACTCGTTGTGATAATCAAAGCGCAGGCCGGGGATCAGATTGGTGCCGGGGCGCGCCTCGATATTATCTTCCAGATAAATACCGGTGAGATCGGCGCTGTTTTTGCTGCTGCGGTCAGCGGGATCGCCGGAGACGCCGCCCACGTTCACGCCCGCATTGTTGGTAGCCTGCATCGAGGCGGGATCGTTAAGCTCGTCGCGGTTCCATTCGGCACCCAGCGTCAGAGTCTGATCCACCAGCCAGAACAGCGGAACGTTAAGCTCCCCGGAGGCACGATACGATTCCAGGCGGCTGGTGCTGTACTCGTCGCTGTTGATCATCCCCTCTACCTTGCCGGTAGAGCCTTCGCCGAGGCGGGTATTGTTGGTCTTCTCATAATTGAAGGCCAGCTTCGACTGCCCCCAGTCCCAGATGCCGTTATGGGTAATACCGTACGACTGACGGTACATGCGGTTGGTCTCATCGCCATACAGGGACTGCACCAGCCCGCCTGGGCTGAGATTACCGTTGCTGTATTGGGTATCCCCGGCGTAGATGTTGCCCTGGCGGCTGTAGGCGTAGTCAAAATCGATAATCTGCTGCGGGGTCAGTTTCCAGGAGAGCAGGGCGTTGATGTCTTTATTGCGCACCCCTTCGCGCCCGGCGGCGTAAGAGCCATTCTGCGCGGTGTTGATGTCGTACGCGTCAGCGTCGGTTTTATTGATATTGCCGTACAGGCGCATGGTCAGCGCATCGCCTGCCAGCGGGCCGCTGAGGTTGAAGTTGGCGCGCTTCGTCGCCCCCTCTTTATCGTTCTCTGGCTGATTGGTGTACAGCGAGAGCGAGCCGTGCCAGTCGTTGGTAGGACGTTTGGTGATGATGTTCACCACGCCGCCTGCGGCACCGGAGCCGTAGCGAGCGGCGGCCGGGCCGCGCAGCACTTCGATGCGCTCAACCATCTCCGGCGGTACCCAGTTGGTGTCGCCTCGGGTATCACGCTCGCCGCGCCAGCTGTAACGCACGGCATTACGGGAGGTGACGGGCACCCCGTCCACCAGAATCAGGGTATTTTCCGGGCCCATGCCGCGAATATCGATCTGGCGATTGTTTCCGCGGCTGCCGCTGGCGCTGTTGCCGGTGAGGTTAACGCCGGGCATTTTGCGAATGATCTCAGAAAGATCGTTTACCGGCGGCTCTTTGGCGATATCTTCCGCCGTAATCACCGAGACTCCCGGCTGTTGTTTAAGCGCCTCTTCTGCGGTGGCCTGCACCACCATGGTTTCGCCGTCGTGAACAATCTCGTCTTCTGCCTGCGCGTAATGACAAAACGCGGCGGTAATGGCCAGAGCCAGCGGAGCGGGGCCGCAAGTTATTTTTCTTTTCATCAACACATGTCCATTTGTTAAAAATGCGATGACGAATATTAATGACAATCATTCTCATTACAAGTAATGCGCCGAATCTTCATAATTTCTTCAAGATTCAGCCATTTTCAACGGGTGCGGCAGAAAGTGTGGAGGATTTAACACAGAGGAGAAATGCCGGGCTGGAAGCCAGCCCGGCAGAAGGGGTTAGTGCTTATCGTCCTGCGGCATGTGGCGATAGATGTAGACACCGCTCAGCAGGGTAAAGACCAGCGTCAGGGCGGTCAGGCCAAAGACCTTAAAGTTCACCCAGATATTTTGCGGCAGCCAGAACGCGATATAGATATTCGCCAGGCCGCAGAGGATAAAGAACACCGCCCAGGCGATATTCAGGCGAGACCAAACTTCCTGTGGCAGGGTCAGTTCCTTGCCCAGCATCCGCTGAATCAGCGGCTTTTTCATCACCCACTGGCTAATCAGCAGCGCGCCGGCAAAGAGGGCGTAAATCACCGTCACTTTCCATTTAATAAATTCATCGTTATGGAAGAAGACGGTAAGGCCGCCGAATACCGCCACCAGGATGAAAGTAATCAGCGCCATTTTTTCAACTTTGCGATAGCGCACCCAGCTGTAGATCAGAACCACCGCCGTCGCCACGATCAGCGCCGCCGTTCCGGCATAGATGTCATAGAGCTTATAAAAGGCAAAAAACACAATCAGCGGTAAAAAATCAAGAAA
>DKMV01000312.1:0-844 GCA_002469605.1 Leclercia sp. UBA7405 | reverse complement strand
CAGCGGTAAAAAATCAAGAAACTGCTTCATTCTTCGATTCCATTATCTGTGATGGCCCGCGCAAGTCGCGGGCCAGTAAGGACGTTACTGACGAATCAGCATATACAGGCGGAACAGGTATACAAGCAATATGGCAGAGATAAGATTGCTCAATGTATTTGCGACCACCGCGCCCACGTTGGGGGTCAGCACGGCAAAGTTCGGCGCAAAGAGCAGCAGCGCGGTTTTGGCCAGCAGCCAGCCAATCACCGCCGGCGCAACCAGGCGCATATTTGCCCAGGCCAGGCGAACGCTGCTGCGCATAGAGGCAAAAATCCCCATTTTATCCTGCACCACCATGACGGGGGCGAAGGCCAGTACGATGGCCAGCAGTACGCCCGGCACCACGACCAGCATAATTCCCATCTGCACCAACAGCGTGGTTAAGAAGATAAGAATAAAGAGCTTCGGCAGCACCGGTGCGCTGGCGCCAATCGCCCGCAGCGCGCTTACGCGCTGGCCTGCGGATACCAGCTGGATCATCAGCAGCACGCCGCCGGCCAGGATGGCATTGCCAATCAGGCCGGAAAAGGTCGAGGCCGCAGAGGCGCGCAGCAGAATTTGCTGCTGCTCCGGCGTCATGTTCTGCACCAGTTCAAACAAACCGACGCTTCCCGCAAGATTATCGCCATTGCTCAGGCTGGCGATCTGCTCCTCACTCGGCGAAAAGAGGTGGCCAAGTATCACCGTGATGAATGCGCACAATAAGGCAATCAGTAAAAAGGTAATGAACTGATTGCGGAAAAAATTCCCCGTGTCACGGTAGACAGACTTCGCCGTGATAGACATGCACTCTCCTTGAGTA
>DKMV01000128.1 GCA_002469605.1 Leclercia sp. UBA7405 | reverse complement strand
GGCGCATCGGTCGGGCAGACAAACAGGCAGTTGCCACAGCGCAAACATTTTTCGTCATCAATACGCGCCCCGGCGGCATCACAATCAATCGCCCCGACGGGGCAGACTCCGGCGCAGGCGCGGCAGCCATGGTGGGGAAAGGTCTTACGCAGGCAGGAAGCCCCCACGCCGGGAGGCGTGGAGGGCTTGACGGTAAAATGGAATACCGCCATCAGTTAATGCTGAAGAAAATAAAGCGGAACAGGATCTCGGCCAGTATCAGCAGCAGGCCGCCGATAACAACGCCGTTTTTGCGGTTGCGCCAGCCGCTGAAGGCAAAGAGCAGTGCCCCGACGACGCTGACTACCCAGCTAAACAGGCGCAGGCCGCTGAGCTGGTTAAAGGCGTCCAGCGGCTGATGAGGCAGGGTCACCACTCCGTTCAGCGACGCCGTGGCCAGGTAGTGCATATAGGCCGGCTGCG
Source organism: Leclercia sp. UBA7405 (assembly GCA_002469605.1). Lineage (GTDB taxonomy): Bacteria > Pseudomonadota > Gammaproteobacteria > Enterobacterales > Enterobacteriaceae > Enterobacter. Next base: position 4,767 of record DKMV01000128.1, on the reverse strand, counting down.
CCAGCAGGCGCACGGCGACAATGGCGATAACCAGCATCACCGCCAGACGCATCAGCCGCTGCCGCGCCTGGGTAACGCCAGGGCTACGCAGGATCGGCAGCCAGTTCATGGCTACCGCGCCGAGAATGCCCACCGAGCCGTAGAACATCAGCCAGGTGTTGAAATGCATCCAGGTCATTACCGAGCTGTGGGCGTAAATGGCGCTCATGCACCAGACGTCAATCAACCCCAGCACCACCGCCACCGGCAGCAGGAACGCGATCAGCGTTTTGCGTACCAGCATGATCAGCGTGCAGAGGCCAACGGCCGCCAGGTAAAAGCTGGCAAAGACGATTTCGCGGCTCAGCCAGGAGCTGGCAACGTGGCGCAGGGCGTTAAAGGCGTTCAGCGGATAGCCCAGGTGCAGCGTTGAGGCCATCAGCCCAAGACCGCCGGCAATGCAGGCCAGCAGCATCGCCGGCAGCAGCTGGCGTCGTGCCTCCGGATGCGCTTTTGCCTTCGGGGCGGCCAGGGTTAAAAACAGCGTGATACCGACTGAACCCTGAACCAGCAGGGTAAAAATCAGCAATGGCAACTCATGCATGCGGTTGTTCCTCTTTTTCTGCCCCTGCGTGCGGCTTAATTACCAGATTCGGCCGGGTGATGGATGGATCCGGCAAGCCCTGCACCTCGCAGACGTTGCCATAGCGGGCACGTAACTCGTCGATTGGCCCAAACTTGATGGCCCCCAGCGGACAGGTCGCCACGCAGACCGGCTGCTCGCCCTGCGCCTGCAAATCGACGCAGAAGTCGCACTTCGACATCTGGCCCGTCTCCTCATTCATCTGCGGCGCGCCGTAAGGGCAGGACCAGGCGCAGTACCCGCACCCGACGCATTTGCGGGTATCAACGCGGACGATGCCGTCGCCGGGACGCTTGTGCATGGCGGTGGTCGGGCAGTTTTTGGTACAGATAGGATCCGCACAGTGGTTACAGGAAATAGAGAGGGTATAAGCAAACACCGAGTTGCTCATGCCGCCCTGGCCGGTGGGGATAAACCCGCCGCCTTTCACCTCGTAGACGCGACGAAAACGACGTCCCACCTCGAGATTATGTTTATCTTTGCAGGCGACCTGGCAGGCTTTGCAGCCTGAACAGCGGGATGAATCGATGAAAAATCCCAGCTGTTTATCGCTGACGGGAGGAAACTCTTTATACTGCTGACTCATACTTTTCGACCTCCACAAGCATGGTTTGATGGGAATTACCTTTAGCAAGCGGAGTGATACGCGCCGAGCTAAGTACGTTTGGACAACCGCCGTGACAGACGCCGTTTTCATCCGGCAGCCACCAGGCCCCGGCCTGCATCGCGACTACGCCAGGAATGATGCGCGGCGTGACTTCTGCGGGAACCTGGCAGACGCCGCGCGCGTTATGGATACGCACGCTGTCTCCCTGCCGGATGCCGCGTTTTTGCGCATCGAGCGGGTTGATCCACAGTTTTTGCACCTGTACTTCCTGTAGCCAGGGGTTGGCATACTGGGTGGAGTTGGCGCGGTTTTTCCCTTTCCAGGTGATCAGCTGCAGAGGGAACTTCTCGGTCAGGGGATCTTCCGGGCCTTCATGGGCCGGAACGTAGTGCGACAGGGCCGGAATATCCGGGTTATTCATGTCGTACAGGCGTTTGGAGAAGATCTCAATTTTACCGGACGGCGTCGGGAACGGATGGTTATCCGGGTCGCGAATGTTGTCCGCGAAGGCCACGTAAGGTTCGCTTTTAAACAGGTGCTGGCGCGTCTTCTGCAGTTCTTCGAAGGTCGGCAGATGTTCATCCGGCATGGACAGACGCGTCTGCTCCCAGATATGTGCAATCCACTCTTTCTCGCTGCGGCCCTCGCTAAACTGCGGCTCAATACCGAGCTTCGCGGCAACCTCGCGCTGCCAGTCGTAGTCAGAGCGGCGCTCGAACTCAGGCTCGACGATCTTTTCCGACAAAACGAGGTAGCTACCGGTGCCCCAGGTTTCGCCAATATTCCAGCGCTCCATAAAGCTGGTCTCCGGCAGAAGCAGATCCGCGTAGCGGGCGCTCGGCGTCATGTAGAGATCGCTTGCGAGGATAAACTCGATTTTGGATTCATCTTCCAGCACCTTGACCGCCTGGTGCAGATCGGGGTTCTGGTTTGCCAGGTAGTTACCGGCCAGCGAAACCAGCATGCGGATATTGCTTTTTAACTGCGTGGCGCCGGTGAGGCCATCCTCAGGGGTGACTTTACTGGCATCATCCGCCGCCTGGACCCAGTTCATGATCGAAATCTTCTCTTTCACCGGGTTGTCAGGCATCTCCGGCCCCGCGGCGAACTTGCGGTTGCTGGCGCCGCCGTAGCCTGCGGCCCATCCGCCTTTCACGCCAACGTTGCCGGTAATGGTGGCAAGCAGGGTAGAGCCACGCGCGGTGCGCTCGCCGCAGATGTGTCGCTGCGGGCCCCAACCCTGAATCAGCGCTGCCGGTTTGGTGGTGGCGTAATCCCGGGCGAGCTGGCGAATAGTCTGCGCCGGAACCTGGGTAATTTTTTCTGCCCACTCCGGCGTTTTGGCGACGCCGTCTTTGTTGCCCATCAGGTAGGCCACCAGTGATTCATTGGCGGGCACGCCTGCCGGCATGTGGTCTTCATCAAACCCAAGGGTGTAACGGTCGATAAAGGCTTTATCGTGCAGATTTTCGCTGACAATGACGTACATCATCGCATCCATCAGCGCGTTATCGGTGGCGGGTAATAAAGGCACCCACTCATCGGCCAGCGACGAGACGGTATCAGAATAGCGCGGATCGACCACAATAAACCGGGTACCGTTTTGTTTCATTTGCTGAAAATAGTGGTTGGTATGGCCGAAAATGGTTTCGGTAGGATTGTGTCCCCACAAAATAACCAGCCGCGTATCTTTCAGGGTATCCAGCGAACTTCCGCTGGCGGCCGTGCCGTAAGTATAGGGAGTGGCGGCGGCGGTGTTACCCATACTGACCGAATGATAATATTCGAGATATCCGCCAGTAAGATTAAATAAACGGCGCATCATTTTATCGCCGGAGAAGGTACCGCCGCTTACCGCGGTATTATTATGAACAAAGCGCGACTCCGGGCCATATTTTGCAGTAATACGTTTAATATTATCGGCAATCAGGGTCGTGACTTCATCCCAGGATATACGTTCGAATTTACCCTCGCCCCGTTTACCGACGCGCTTCATTGGATATTTAAGCCGGTCCGGATGATAGACGAACTTGCGATAGCTACGGCCGCGCACGCAGGCACGCATCACCGGCATTTGCGGATCGAGCGCCTCGTCCGGGCGGGTGGTGATTTGGGTCACTACGCCGTCGGCAATATGCGCGCGAATGTCGCACTTGCCGCCGCAGTCAAAGGTGCTACAGGTTTGCACTACGCGTTCCGCTGCGTTGGTTTGCTCCAGCCCTGTGGCGTTATCTTTTGCGGCGCTTACCCGGCTACTCATTAAAAAGGGTAACGCCACCGCGGCCGATCCGGCCTTCAGGAACCCACGGCGTGAAACGCCAAAGGGCTGGCACTCATCATTGTTTTCAGGTGCAGACATATTTATTCCTCTCATAAAGAGGCGGTATTTACTCTTATAGCCCATAAGGGGTATTTGATATTTATCAAAAGGGGCAGGGCTGATATTCACTCAAATTGATAATGATAATGGTTAACGCCCAAATGAGAATAAAATAAGTTCAAATAATGGTTGAAATAAAAACGATATTAAAAAAGAGGGGCGCTTAATAAATGAGAAGCCGGGCGCTTGTAATATTTGCGAACAATATAAATATGTTAAATTTAATTCTTAATGTTGATGTTTAGTGAAGAGGGCGAGGCGGGTGCGCAGAAATTCCTCTTCCGACAATCGGGATCACACTTCAGAAATTCTTCCTGCTACCCTCTGCGGCCTTCTCTACACTCCAGATAATATTCACTGGAGGCATGAGATCATGGCGCACACCATCACGGCAGATGATATTCGGGAACACTTTTCGCAGGCGATGTCGGCGATGTACCAGCAGGAAGTTCCGCAGTACGGCGCGCTACTGGAGCTGGTGGCGGATGTGAATCTGGCCGTTCTGGAAAACAACCCTCTTTTACATGAACAGCTGGCCAACGCGGATGAACTGGCGCGGCTCAACGTGGAGCGCCACGGGGCGATCCGCGTCGGCACGGCTCAGGAGCTGGCGACCCTGCGGCGAATGTTCGCCATTATGGGAATGTATCCGGTCAGCTATTACGATCTCTCCCAGGCCGGGGTACCGGTGCACTCTACCGCTTTTCGCCCGGTGGATGACGCGGCCCTGTGCCGCAACCCGTTTCGCGTCTTTACTTCGCTGCTGCGCCTCGAGCTTATCGATAATCCCGCCCTGCGCGAAAAAGCGGCGGCGATCCTGGCCCGCCGCAACATCTTTACTCCCCGCTGTCTGGCCTTAATTGAACAGCACGAGGCGGCAGGGGAATTTACCGAAGCCGAGGCGCGCGAGTTTGTGCAGGAGGCGCTGGAGACATTCCGCTGGCATCGCCATGCGACCGTGGATCGGGAAACCTACCAGGCATTGCACAACGAGCACCGGCTGATTGCCGACGTGGTCTGTTTTCCCGGCTGCCATATCAACCACCTTACGCCGCGTACCCTGGATATCGATCGGGTGCAGGCCCTGATGCCGGAGTATGGCATTGAGCCTAAAATCCTTATTGAAGGGCCGCCGCGCCGGGAAGTTCCGCTCCTGCT
>DKMV01000252.1:4093-4620 GCA_002469605.1 Leclercia sp. UBA7405 | reverse complement strand
TGGTGGCGCCAAACGGCTCTATCGGTTTCCGCTGGGGTGAGAAGGGCAAATGGAACCTCGAGCAGCGTGACGGCACCTCGGGTGACGAGACCGAGCTGCGCCTGAGCATGCTGGGCAGCCACGACGATATCGCCGAAGTGGGCTTCCCGTACTTTGGCGGCGAAGGCTCCGAGCACTTCAATAAGGTTGAACTGCAAAACGTACTGCTGCACAAGCTGCCGGTCAAACGTCTGCAACTGGCGGATGGCTCTACCGCGCTGGTGACCACCGTCTACGATCTGACCATGGCTAACTATGGCCTGGAGCGCGGTCTGAACGATGACAACTGCGCAACCAGCTACGACGACGTTAAAGCCTATACCCCGGCCTGGGCCGAGCAGATCACCGGCGTACCGCGCGCGCACATCATCCGTACCGCCCGCGAATTTGCCGATAACGCCGATAAAACCCACGGTCGTTCGATGATTATCGTTGGTGCCGGTCTTAACCACTGGTACCACCTGGATATGAACTACCGCGGCCTGATC
>DKMV01000252.1:0-3901 GCA_002469605.1 Leclercia sp. UBA7405 | reverse complement strand
ATGAACTACCGCGGCCTGATCAACATGCTGATCTTCTGCGGCTGCGTAGGGCAGAGCGGCGGCGGCTGGGCGCACTATGTGGGCCAGGAAAAACTGCGTCCGCAGACCGGCTGGCAGCCGCTGGCGTTTGCCCTCGACTGGCAGCGTCCAGCGCGTCACATGAACAGCACCTCCTACTTCTATAACCACTCCAGCCAGTGGCGTTACGAGACGGTTACCGCGCAGGAGCTGCTCTCGCCGATGGCGGATAAATCCCGCTACAGCGGCCACCTGATCGACTTCAACGTGCGCGCAGAGCGCATGGGCTGGCTGCCGTCCGCGCCACAGCTGGGCACCAACCCGCTGCGTATCGCCGAAGCGGCGAAGAAAGCGGGCATGAGCCCGGTAGACTACACCGTTAAATCCCTGAAAGAGGGCTCTATCCGCTTTGCAGCGGAACAGCCGGAAAACGGTAAAAACCACCCGCGCAACCTCTTCATCTGGCGCTCCAACCTGCTGGGCTCCTCCGGTAAAGGCCACGAGTACATGCTGAAATATCTGCTCGGTACCGAGAACGGTATCCAGGGCAAAGATCTCGGCAAGCAGGGCGGTGTGAAGCCGGAAGAGGTGGAGTGGAAAGACAACGGTCTGGATGGAAAACTGGATCTGGTGGTAACCCTGGACTTCCGTCTCTCCAGCACCTGCCTCTACTCCGACATCGTGCTGCCAACCGCCACCTGGTATGAGAAAGACGATATGAATACCTCGGATATGCATCCGTTTATTCATCCGCTCTCTGCCGCCGTGGACCCGGCCTGGGAATCAAAAAGCGACTGGGATATCTACAAAGATATCGCGAAGAAGTTCTCTGAAGTCTGCGTTGGCCACCTGGGTGTGGAAACCGACGTGGTAACCCTGCCTATCCAGCACGACTCCGCCGCCGAACTGGCGCAGCCGTTGGACGTGAAGGACTGGAAAAAAGGCGAATGCGACCTGATCCCAGGTAAAACCGCGCCGCACATCATTCCGGTTGAGCGCGACTACCCGGCTACCTATGAGCGCTTTACCTCTATCGGCCCACTGATGGAGAAAATCGGCAACGGCGGTAAAGGGATCGCCTGGAATACCCAGAGCGAAATGGATCTGCTGCGCAAGCTCAATTACACCAAGGCAGAGGGCCCGGCCAAAGGCCAGCCGATGCTGAACACGGCAATTGATGCGGCAGAGATGATCCTGACCCTGGCACCGGAAACCAACGGCCAGGTGGCGGTAAAAGCCTGGGCGGCGCTCAGCGAGTTTACCGGTCGCGACCATACGCATCTGGCGCTGAACAAAGAAGACGAGAAGATCCGCTTCCGCGATATTCAGGCCCAGCCGCGCAAAATTATCTCCAGCCCGACCTGGTCAGGCCTGGAAGATGAGCATGTCTCCTATAACGCTGGCTACACCAACGTTCACGAGCTGATCCCATGGCGTACCCTCTCCGGCCGCCAGCAGCTGTATCAGGATCACCAGTGGATGCGCGACTTCGGCGAAAGCCTGCTGGTCTACCGTCCGCCTATCGACACCCGTTCGGTAGCCGCGGTGATGGGTGCCAAATCCAATGGTAACCCGGAGAAGGCGCTGAACTTCCTGACGCCGCACCAGAAGTGGGGGATCCACTCGACCTACAGCGACAACCTGCTGATGCTGACCCTGTCACGCGGCGGCCCGATTGTCTGGATGAGCGAAGCGGACGCCAAAGATCTGGGTATCGAAGATAACGACTGGATCGAGGTGTTCAATAGCAACGGTGCCCTGACCGCCCGTGCGGTGGTGAGCCAGCGTGTGCCGGCCGGGATGACCATGATGTACCACGCGCAGGAGCGTATCGTGAACCTGCCGGGTTCAGAGATCACCGAGCAGCGCGGCGGTATTCACAACTCCGTGACCCGTATTACGCCGAAGCCGACCCACATGATCGGCGGCTATGCGCAGCTGGCCTACGGCTTTAACTATTACGGCACCGTAGGTTCTAACCGCGATGAGTTTGTGGTGGTACGTAAGATGAAGAATATTAACTGGTTAGACGGTGAAGGTAATGACCAGGTACAGGAGAGCGTAAAATGAAAATTCGTTCACAAGTCGGCATGGTGCTGAATCTGGATAAGTGCATCGGCTGCCACACCTGCTCGGTCACCTGTAAAAACGTCTGGACCAGCCGCGAAGGGATGGAGTACGCCTGGTTCAACAACGTAGAGAGCAAGCCGGGTACCGGCTTCCCTACCGACTGGGAAAACCAGGAAAAATGGAAGGGCGGCTGGATCCGTAAAATCAACGGCAAACTGCAGCCGCGCATGGGTAATCGCGCCATGCTGCTGGGTAAAATCTTCGCCAACCCGCACCTGCCGGGCATCGATGATTACTACGAGCCGTTTGATTTCGACTATCAGAACCTGCACAACGCGCCGGAGAGCAAACACCAGCCGATCGCCCGTCCGCGCTCGCTGATCACCGGCCAGCGCATGGACAAGATCACCAGCGGGCCAAACTGGGAAGAGATTCTGGGCGGCGAGTTCGAAAAACGCGCCAAAGACCAGAACTTCGACAACATGCAGAAGGCGATGTACGGCCAGTTCGAAAACACCTTCATGATGTATCTGCCGCGCCTGTGCGAGCACTGCCTGAATCCGGCGTGCGTCGCGACCTGCCCGAGCGGTGCCATCTACAAGCGTGAAGAAGACGGCATCGTACTGATCGATCAGGACAAGTGCCGCGGCTGGCGTATGTGCATCACCGGCTGCCCGTACAAAAAAATCTACTTCAACTGGAAGAGCGGCAAGTCCGAGAAGTGCATCTTCTGCTATCCGCGTATCGAAGCCGGGATGCCGACCGTCTGCTCTGAGAGCTGCGTAGGCCGTATTCGTTACCTCGGCGTGCTGCTGTACGACGCGGACGCTATCGAAAGCGCCGCAAGCACCGAGAACGAGAAAGATCTCTACCAGCGCCAGCTGGACGTCTTCCTCGATCCGAACGATCCGCAGGTGATCGCCCAGGCGCTGAAAGACGGCGTGCCGCAGAGCGTGATTGACGCGGCGCAGCAGTCTCCGGTCTACAAAATGGCGATGGACTGGAAGCTGGCCCTGCCGCTGCATCCGGAATATCGCACCCTGCCGATGGTCTGGTACGTGCCGCCGCTGTCACCGATTCAGTCCGCCGCCGATGCGGGCGAACTAAGCAGCAACGGTATTCTGCCGGACGTAGAGAGCCTGCGTATCCCGGTTCAGTACCTGGCGAACCTGCTCACCGCGGGCGATACCCAGCCGGTGCTGCTGGCCCTGAAACGTATGCTGGCAATGCGTCACTACAAACGTGCTGAAACCGTTGACGGCGTGAACGATACCCGCGCGCTGGAAGAGGTCGGTCTGACCGAAGCCCAGGCGCAGGAGATGTATCGCTACCTGGCTATCGCCAACTACGAAGATCGCTTCGTGGTACCGAGCAGCCACCGCGAACTGGCCCGCGAAGCCTTCCCTGAGAAGAGCGGCTGCGGCTTTACCTTCGGCGACGGCTGCCACGGTTCAGACAGCAATTTCAATCTGTTCAACAGCCGCCGCATCGACGCTGTCGATGTGACCAGCAAAACGGAGCCGCACCCATGATTGAACTGGTGATTGTTTCCCGCCTGCTCGAATACCCGGATGCTGCCCTGTGGCAGCATCAGCAGGAGCTGTTCGATGCCCTGGCGTCGTCTGAACATCTTGCTAAAGAGGATGCCCAGATGCTGGGCGTCTTCCTGCGCGACCTGCTGGCGCGGGATATCCTGGACGTGCAGTCCGATTACAGCCAACTGTTCGACCGCGGCCGCGCCACCTCGCTGCTGCTGTTCGAGCACGTGCACGGCGAATCGCGCGATCGCGGCCAGGCGATGGTCGACCTGATG
>DKMV01000261.1:2190-2587 GCA_002469605.1 Leclercia sp. UBA7405 | reverse complement strand
ACGCCACGCCCCGGCGAAGGCGCGCGGCTGCTTAACTGCAGCATTGCAGAAATTGAAAGCGATCGCTTACTTTCTGCCCAGCGTCTGGTAAAACGTTATGGCGGTGTGGTGGTTTTGAAAGGGGCGGGCACTGTTGTTGCCAGTGAGGCTGGTGCACTGGGCATTGTCGATGCCGGAAACGCCGGCATGGCGAGCGGCGGTATGGGCGATGTGCTTTCCGGTATTATCGGCGCGCTGCTCGGACAAAAACTCTCCCTGTATGATGCCGCCTGCGCGGGCTGTGTCGCCCACGGCGCGGCAGCCGACAGGCTGGCGGCCCGATACGGCATGCGCGGTATGTTGGCTACCGATCTTTTTGATACGCTGCGGCGTGTTGTTAACCCGGATGTGATTGACG
>DKMV01000261.1:0-2025 GCA_002469605.1 Leclercia sp. UBA7405 | reverse complement strand
CCCGGATGTGATTGACGTAGAAAATGACTAATCGAGCGATCTCCTTACCCGACGAACAGGCCACTTTAGAACTGGGTAAGCGCCTGGCGCAGGCCTGCCAGGGCGCAACCGTTATTTATCTGTATGGCGACCTCGGCGCGGGTAAAACGACCTTCAGCCGCGGTTTTTTACAGGCGTTAGGCCATAACGGAAACGTCAAAAGTCCAACCTATACCCTGGTTGAGCCCTACACCCTGGAAAATCTCATGGTGTACCATTTCGATCTGTACCGTCTTGCGGACCCGGAGGAGCTCGAATTTATGGGGATCCGCGACTATTTTGCCAACGATGCCATCTGCCTGGTGGAGTGGCCGCAACAAGGCGCGGGCGTCCTGCCCGATCCGGATGTTGAAATCCATTTAGATTACCAGGCGCAAGGGCGTGAGGCGCGTATCAGCGCGGTCTCCGCATCAGGTAGTTCCTTACTGGCGCGTTTAGCCGATTAAGTGAAGGGATAACGGGATGTTTAATCGCGTTAAAAAGTGGTTGATGGCGGCAACGGTACTGCTCTGCGCGCAGGCCGGAGCGGCAAGTTTGTCCGATATTCAGGTCTCTAACGGCGACACCCAGGCGCGGATCACCTTCAGTTTTATAGGCGATCCGGAATATGCCTTCTCTCAGGATAATAAACGCAGCGTCGCGCTGGATATCAAACAGACCGGGGTGATCCAGGGGCTGCCGCTGCAGTTCAGCGGTAATAATCTGGTGAAGAGCATTCGCTCTGGCACGCCGAAAGATGCTCAGTCGCTGCGGCTGGTGGTCGATCTTACCGAGAACGGCAAAATGCAGGCGGTGAAACAGCAAAATGGCTCCAACTATCGGGTCATCTTTACTATTAATGCCGATGCACCGCCGCCTCCGCCACCGCCGCCGGTAGTGGCGAAACGTACAGAGACGCCAATTGCGCCTTCGCGTCCGGCTGAGCCGGCGCGTAATCCGTTTAAGTCAGGCAGCGATCGTATTACCAGCGTCACCAGCAGCAACACGGTGACGCGCCCGGCGGCACGCGCGCGTGCCGTGACCGGTGACAAGGTTATTATTGCTATCGATGCCGGACACGGTGGTCAGGATCCGGGCGCCATCGGGCCTGGGGGCACGCGTGAGAAAAACGTGACTATCGCCATCGCCCGTAAATTACGTGCATTGCTCAACGACGATCCCATGTTTAAAGGGGTGCTGACGCGCGACGGGGATTACTTTATCTCGGTGATGGGGCGCTCTGACGTGGCGCGTAAGCAGAATGCGAACTTCCTCGTCTCTATTCACGCCGACGCCGCGCCGAACCGTAACGCGACCGGCGCATCGGTATGGGTGCTCTCTAATCGTCGCGCGAACAGTGAAATGGCGAACTGGCTTGAAGAACACGAGAAACAATCGGAACTGCTAGGCGGGGCGGGTGATGTGCTGGCTAATAGCCAGTCCGATCCCTATCTGAGCCAGGCAGTACTGGATTTACAGTTCGGTCATTCCCAGCGTGTCGGGTATGATGTGGCAACTAACGTGTTGAATCAGCTGCAAAGCGTAGGTTCGCTGCACAAGCGCCGTCCTGAACATGCCAGCCTGGGCGTACTGCGCTCGCCGGATATTCCTTCTATTCTGGTTGAAACGGGCTTTATCAGTAATAACGGTGAAGAGCGTCTGCTCGGCAGCGACAGCTATCAGCAACAGATTGCCGAGGCGATCTACAACGGTCTGCGTAAATATTTCGATGCGCATCCGCTGCAGTCTGCACCGCAGGGGAGCGTGGGTCAGACGGCCAGCGCCGAACTGCCTGGCGGGATGACCGCCACTAACTAAGGAGTCTTCATGCCGATTCAGGTTCTGCCGCCGCAGCTTGCGAACCAAATCGCCGCCGGCGAGGTGGTGGAACGTCCTGCATCGGTGGTGAAAGAGCTGGTCGAAAATAGTATCGATGCGGGCGCGACCCGCATCGATATCGACATTGAGCGCGGCGGAGCGAAGCTTATCCGCATTCGGGATAACGGC
>DKMV01000253.1 GCA_002469605.1 Leclercia sp. UBA7405 | reverse complement strand
ACTTTACGCAGTGCGGAGTTTGGTTTCTTAGGAGTGGTGGTATATACGCGAGTACATACACCACGTTTCTGCGGGCAGGCTTCCAGTGCAGGCACGTTGCTTTTTGCAACTTTGCGCGCACGTGGTTTGCGTACCAGCTGGTTAACTGTTGCCATTAAATAGCTCCTGGTTTTAGCTTTTGCTTCGTAAACACGTAATAAAACGCCCTCATACAATATGAGGACGCGAAATTTTAGGGCTACGTCGAAAAGGTGTCAAGAAATATACAGCGATCTCAAATCACCAGTTCATTTGACCGGTGTGTGTAATCGCCAGATTAACGAAATCAGTATAGCTAACCACGTCAATTGTGGTTGAAATTTGACCAGCCAGGCCTCGCGCCTCAATGTCATTCTTAAGCGCATAGACCTTAATGGGGGCGTTCGTAAGAATTTCAACATAGCGGCTGCCCGCCATCGCGGCCAGAACGCCGTCCTGGAGTAGCAGCAGAGCGTCGCCGTCGCGCAGCATTCTCACCATTCCGTCAATATCGCACTGCCACGGGGAGTGGCTCAGAGTATGGAGCATGGCGGCCTCAGAATGTCAGAATCGTGTCGTAGTGGGAAAGCTGGTCACGCAGAAGGTCGGGCGCAACTATCGTCGCATCCAGCACCAGCGGCGTCTGCTCATCCAGCCCGCGCGATTTCAGCGATGCCGCACACACCCAGAAGGTTTCGATGTCATAGAGAGGAAGCACTTTAAAGGTAGCGATATAGTCCCGCGCCAGGATCGCCTGCGGCTGCTGCCCGGCGAGAAGCTGCAGAACGCCGTCACCGATAAAGAAGACGCCGATATCCTCCGTCAGCGCAGAAGTAGCAAGCAGCGCATCCAGCCCCTCCCTGCCAGCAGCGCTGCCGTGGGGAGCAGATGAAAAAACAAAGGCCACGCGGTTCATTAGAATTGCACCATTCGATCGCAGGTCAGCGCCGCCTGTGCAAGCGCGCCCAGGCCGCTGAGAGAAAAGCCCGCCTGCAGATTGGCGCCGGCGAGATTTAAACGTTCCGCTTCAGACGCATCGGCGATACCGCGGCGCAGCGCGGCGGCCACGCAAATGTGCATTTCAACGCCGTATGTCTGGTTAAGCCCCTGCCAGGCCCTCACCAGGTCAAATTCGTCAGAAGCCGGGGAGGTGAGCTGGTTGGCGTTATACACGCCTTCACGATAGAAAAATACGCTTATCAGTTCGTGACCCGCCTCGAGCAGCGCCTGGGCAAATTGCAGCGCGCTGCTTGCCTGCTGGGTGCCGTAAGCCGGCCCCGTCACCATTAACGCAAAACGCATTACTTCTCTTGCCCCAGAAAATCACCGCTCTTGAACTGACGGATGTAGAGATAGACCGTATGTTTAGAGATATTCAGGCGATCCGCTACCTGGTTGATAGCATCTTTGATATCGAAGATCCCTTTCTCATAGAGATTAAGCACGATCTGGCGATTTTTAGCGTTATTGGACACATTGCGATCGGCATTGACCTCTTCGATGGTGAACTCGAGCGTTTGGGTCACCAGATCCTCAACAGAGGAGGCAAAGTTAACGGAAGAGCCCACGTCAGGCGTTTCCGGTGGGATAAAGGTGCTCATGATTTGCGAGAACGGCACATCCAGGTTCATGTTAATGCACAGCAAACCAATGACCCGCTGATCCCGGTTGCGGATGGCGATAGTAACCGACTTCATCAGTACGCCGCTCTTGGCGCGGGTGAAATAACATTTGGAGACACTGCTATCCGCGCCCGTCATGTCATGCAGCATACGCAGCGCAAGGTCGGTAATTGGCGAGCCAATTTTACGGCCGGTATGCTCGCCATTAGCAATACGGATGGCGGAACACTTCAGATCTTGCAGGGAGTGCAATACGATTTCGCAGTGGGACCCAATGAGCATCGCTAACCCGTCCACTACCGCCTCGTATGATTTGAGAATATCAAAATCGGACGGGTCGAAAGGACGTTGATCCAGCAGATCGAGCTCGCTGGTTTCGTTGGTTAATAGCGACCTGGTCATGAAAAAAACACTCCTTTTCAGGAGCCTGTCGGGAGGTTTTCAGGGCAGGCTCATCATTTACACGGACAACTAAATTAATACAGCGCAGGTAAGGCTTTCCAGTGTTAATTATATCTGCCCCTGAATAAAAAAACCGCCGCCTTAAAGGCGGCGGCTTCGCAGTTTTATTTCTTCGCTGCGTCAGCTGCTTTGGCATCCGCTGCGGCTTCAGGCTTTGCATCCGCCTTCGGCGCCGGCTTGATATCCAGCAACTCTACGTCAAACACCAGCGTAGAGTTAGCCGGGATACCCGGAACGCCGGTTTTACCGTAGGCCAGATCCGGTGGGATAACCAGCTTGATCTTGCCGCCTTTCTTGATGTTTTTCAGGCCTTCGGTCCAGCCCGGGATCACGCCGTCAAGACGGAAGGAGAGCGGTTCGCCGCGGGTGTAAGAGTTATCGAACTCTTTACCGTCGATCAGGGTGCCTTTGTAGTTAACGACAACGGTATCGCTGTCTTTAGGTGCGTTACCGGTGCCTTCTTTCTCAACCTTGTACACCAGGCCGGTAGAGGAGGTTTTCACGCCTTTCTCTTTAGCGAAAGCGTCACGGTAGGCTTTGCCTTTGGTTTCGTTTTCGGTTGCGTCTTTTTCCATCTTCTCCTGAGCCGCACCCTTCACGCGCGCTTCAAAAGCCTGGAGAGTTTGTTCGATTTCCTGATCGGACAGCTTGCTCTTATCGGCAAAAGCGTCCTGAACACCAGCAATCAGCTGAGCCTGATCCAGTTTAATGCCCAGTTTTTCCTGTTCTTTCAGGGAGTTTTCCATATAGCGACCCAGAGAGGCTCCGAGCGCATAGGCTGATTTCTGGTCGTCATTTTTGAACGCCGCTGAGCTGTCTGCGCTGGCAGCTGGTTTCGCCGCGGTGTCCGCAGCGAAAGCCAGTGGCGCATTCAGAGCGACAGCCATAGTGGTCGCCAGCAGCGTTACTTTAAACAGTGATTTCATCCATATCTCCAGGGTCCAGGGCCTCTCGCCCCGGCAATAAATGTAAATGAGTTGCGTACTATAAAACGTTGCGGAAGAAATCTACAGACAGACTCACCCGAAACTCGCCTCTTTTAAGACTATTTTTGTTTAAATTAGTTTCTTGCTCGCGGCATGGTTACTGCTAACCGCACTAAAGTCAGCTAAAATTCGCCGCCGCCCCTTTTTACGGCACCCGACTGATTAACGAGGTGAATCATGCAGGACACGACAACGGAAGCACGACTGGCAGAGCTGGAGAGCCGGCTGGCTTTTCAGGAGATCACCATCGATGAGCTGAACCAGACCGTAACGGCCCACGAACTCGAAATGGCTAAGCTGCGCGACCTGCTGCGTCTGCTGACGGAAAAGGTAAAAGCGACCCAGTCCTCCCATATCGCCTCCCAGGCTGAAGAGACCCCGCCACCGCACTATTGAGGCGTAAAAAAAGCGGGATAATCCCGCTTTTTTGCTACCTGAAAGGTATTAGTGGCAACCGCAGCCGCCGTTACCGCAACCACCTTTACCATGGCCGTGGTCGTGACCATGGTCGTGGCCGTGACCACCGCAGCAGCCATCGTGGCCGTGATCGTGGTCGTGGTCGTGACCGTTCGCACCGTGAACGTGGCCATGAGCCAGCTCTTCTTCGGTTGCTTCGCGGATCGCAACAACTTCAACGTTGAACTTCAGGTTCTGGCCAGCCAGCATATGGTTGCCATCAACCACAACGTGGTCGTCTTCAACTTCAGTGATTTCAACCGGTACCGGACCCTGGTCGGTTTCAGCCAGGAAGCGCATGCCAACCTGCAGCTCGTCAACGCCCATGAACACGTCTTTAGGAACGCGCTGCACCAGGTTCTCGTCATACTGACCGTAAGCGTCGTTCGCGCCTACAGCAACGTCAAATTTGTCGCCAACTTCATGACCATCCAGCGCGTTTTCCAGGCCGGAAATCAGGGAGCCGTGACCGTGCAGGTAGTCCAGCGGCGCACTCACCGGAGACTCATCAACCAATACACCGTCTTCTGTACGTACCTGATAGGCCAGGCTGACCACCAGGTCTTTTGCTACTTTCATGATATCTCCTGAGCGTGGGAAAATTGCTGGCGCCGATTGTAACGGAAATCTGCACCCGTGTACCCTTTAGCTTAAAAAAACTCGGGGCATATCGCTAGTCGGGATGAAAAATGCCGATCACTTGCTCTTCTTTGCGCACATGCTCGCGGGCCTCTTTATCCGCCTCGCGCATCTGGTGACCGCACTTAACACACTCAACAATATCGATATTATTTTCACGCCACATCGCCAGCGAATCCTGAGCCTGGCAGGCCGGACATTTTGCGCCGGCGATAAAGCGTTTACGTATTGCCATCGTTAACCACCTCTATTCAAATTCATCCCAGCCATCCAGCTGTCGGCGTTCTTGCTGCATCTCACGCTGGAAGATCTCTTCCAGCTCGCGCCGCGCTTCCCGCGCGCGGGATATTTGCACCGTATCCGTGTGCACAGGCATCAGCTCACGCAGCATGCGCATATCCAGACGACGGAAGTGCAGCTGCGCGCGCTGGGCCTGATGAGGATGCATACCAAGGGTCACCAGGGTTTTACGGCCTAGCTCCAGCGCGCTGGAGAAGGTCTCACGGGAAAACTGTTTTACGCCCGCCTGCAACAGCTCATGCGCCTCAACGCGGCCCCGCGCCCGGGCAAGAATATGCAGATGCGGAAAATGCTGCTGGCAGATCTCCACCAGCTTCATGGTGTCTTCCGGCTCGTTGCAGGTGATCACAATAGACTGCGCCGCTTCGGCCCCGGCAGAGCGCAGCAGCTCAACCTGGGTCGCATCGCCGTAATAGACCTTATAACCATATTTACGCATCAGATTGACCGCGCTGATATCACGCTCCAGTACGGTGATGCGCATTTTGTTGGCCATTAACAGGCGCCCTATTACCTGACCAAAGCGCCCAAACCCAACCACAATCACCTGCGGCTTATCGTCTTCCACCCAGGGCGCTTCATCTTCACTATCGGCAGCGTTAAAACGGCGTGAAAGCTGTTTATCGATAAGCTTCATCAGCAGCGGCGTGGTCATCATCGACAGGGTTACCGTCACCAGCAGCAGCGCCATCTGGTCATTCTGGAACAGGCGCTGGGAAGAGGCAGTAGAGAAAAGCACAAAAGCAAACTCCCCGCCCTGGCTGAGCACGCCAGCGAACTGCATCCGCTCCGACGTACGCAGGCCGTACACCCGGGCCAGCAGATAGAGCACGCCCGTTTTAACCGCCACCAGCACCGCCACGCTCATTATTACCCACAATATATGGGTATAGAGCACCCCAAGGTTGAGCGCCATTCCTACGGAAATAAAGAACAGCCCCAGCAGCAGCCCTTTGAACGGGTCGATAGCGCTTTCCAGCTCGTGCCGGTATTCGCTTTCCGCCAGCAACACGCCGGCAATAAAGGTTCCCAGCGCCATGGAAAGCCCAAGGGCATCCATAAACAGCGCGGAGCCGAGCACCAGCAGCAGCGTGGCGGCGGTAAAGACCTCGCGCACGCCGGACGCGGCGATAAACCGGAATACCGGGCGCAGCAGATAACGTCCGCCAATCAGCATGACGATAAAGGCCAGCACCTTCATGCCCACCTTCATCCAGTCGAAATGATCGTCGCCGGATCCCGCCAACAGCGGCACCAGTGCCAGCGCCGGGATCACCGCCAGATCCTGGAACAGCAGTACCGAGAACCCCAGTTGCCCGGCCTCGTTACGGTTCATGCCCTTGTCGCGCATCAACTGCAACGCCATCGCCGTCGAGGACATGGCGAGCCCGATGCCGCCAACCACCGCCGCCTGCCACGAAAAATCGGTTAGCATCAGCAGGCCGCCCAGTATCGCGGCGCTGCATAACACCTGAGCGGCGCCTACGCCAAAGATAGAACGCCGCAGTTGCCACAGCTTCGCCGGGTTCAGCTCCAGCCCGATGATAAACATCAGGAACACGACCCCCAGCTCGGAGAAATGAAGAATTTCATCCACGTCGCTGATAAATCCCAGCCCCCAGGGGCCAATCGCAATACCGGCCAGCAAATACCCCAGCACGGCACCAATACCCAGCCTGGCCGCCAGCGGCACGGCAACCACCGCCGCAAACAGGAACAGCACGCCGGCCAGCAGCAGATCCGAACCTTCCATCATCGGCCTCCCGTCATGAGCGGCGCGGCCAGCCAGTCGCCGTAGGCTTTTGCATGGCTTGCCAGAGCCTGCTGCGGCTGACGCCTGGCCCAGTAGACAATAATCGGGCTCAGCCAGTGCATCCGGCACATGGCGGCGGTGAGTTCAAAGGGACGCAGAATATCGCTGATGGGATAGCCGTTCAGGCCATCATGGCGGTAGGCGCTCTCCGGCTCGCCGGTGGTAATCACGTTCCGCCAGTACTTTCCCGCCAGCTGGTTGCCCCCCACCCCGCTGGAAAAACCGCGGCTCAGTACCCGGTCAAGCCACTCTTTCAGCAGGGCCGGGCAGCTATAGGTATAGAGCGGATACTGGAACACAATGACGTCGTGCTGACGCAGAAGCTCCTGCTCGCGAGGGATATCGATAAAAAAGTCGGGGTAGTGCGCGTAGAGATCGTGCACCGTCACGTTGCTGAGTTTTAAGGCCGGCTGAAGCAAAACCCGGTTAGCGACCGAGTCCTGGGACTCCGGATGGGCATACAGCAGCAGCACGTTGGCTGTCTGGGACATCATTCCTCTCCCGGGTCGTCATCACTGTTATTTTGGGCTACCATGGCACACCCACGCAGGGCGTGGCGGCACATTTAACCTGATTATAATGACAACTTAACATAGTCGGAACAGACGGCGCTCTATGATTGTTTTCTCCTCGCTACAAATTCGTCGCGGCGTACGCGTCCTGCTGGACAACGCTTCAGCCACCATTAACCCTGGCCAGAAAGTGGGCCTGGTGGGCAAAAACGGCTGCGGTAAATCCACCCTGCTGTCGCTGCTTAAAAACGAAATCAGCGCCGATGCCGGTAGCTTTACCTTTCCGGCAAACTGGCAGCTGGCCTGGGTAAACCAGGAGACGCCGGCCCTGAGCGAACCGGCCCTCGACTATGTGATTGACGGCGATCGGGAATACCGCAAGCTGGAAGCCGAGCTGAAAGCGGCCAACGAGCGCAACGACGGCCACGCTATTGCCACCGTCCACGGCAAGCTGGATGCCATTGACGCCTGGACCATCCGCTCCCGCGCCTCCAGCCTGCTGCACGGCCTGGGCTTCAGCAACGAACAGCTGGAGCGACCGGTCAGCGACTTCTCCGGCGGCTGGCGCATGCGCCTTAACCTGGCCCAGGCGCTGGTATGCCGCTCCGACCTGCTGCTGCTCGATGAACCTACCAACCACCTGGATCTCGACGCCGTGATCTGGCTGGAGAAATGGCTGAAGAGCTACCAGGGCACGCTGATCCTTATCTCCCACGACCGCGACTTCCTCGATCCCGTGGTGGACAAAATTATTCATATCGAACAGGAGTCGATGTTCGAATACACCGGCAACTACAGCTCGTTCGAACGCCAGCGCGCCACGCGCCTCTCCCAGCAGCAGGCGATGTACGAAAGCCAGCAGCAGCGGGTGGCCCACCTGCAAAGCTTTGTTGACCGCTTTAAGGCCAAAGCCTCCAAGGCGAAACAGGCCCAGAGCCGTATCAAGATGCTGGAGCGCATGGAGATGATCGCCCCGGCGCACGTGGATAACCCGTTCCAGTTTAGCTTCCGCGCGCCGGAGAGCCTGCCGAGCCCGCTGCTGAAGATGGAAAAAGTGAGCGCCGGCTATGGCGACCGCACTATTCTGGACTCCATCAAGCTCAACCTGGTACCGGGGTCACGAATTGGCCTGCTCGGACGCAACGGCGCCGGGAAATCGACTTTAATTAAACTGCTGGCGGGCGAGCTTGAGCCGGCACGCGGCGATATCGGTCTCGCGAAGGGCATTAAGCTTGGCTACTTTGCTCAGCATCAGCTAGAGTTTTTGCGCGCAGACGAATCCCCTATTCAGCACCTGGCGCGCATCGCGCCGCAGGAGCTGGAGCAGAAGCTGCGCGACTACCTGGGCGGCTTTGGTTTTCGCGGCGATAAGGTTAGCGAAAACACCGAACGCTTCTCCGGGGGCGAAAAGGCCCGCCTGGTGCTGGCGCTGATCGTCTGGCAACGTCCAAACCTGCTGCTGCTCGATGAACCGACCAACCATCTGGATCTCGACATGCGCCAGGCGCTGACCGAAGCGCTGATCGAGTTCGAAGGGGCGCTGGTGGTGGTATCGCACGACCGCCACCTCATCCGCTCCACCACCGACGACCTCTATCTGGTACACGACGGTAAGGTGGAACCTTTCGATGGCGATCTGGAAGATTATCAGCAGTGGCTGAGCGACGTGCAGAAGCAGGAAAACCAGCCTGCCGATGCCGCAAAAGAGAACGCCAACAGCGCCCAGTCGCGTAAAGACCAGAAACGCCGCGAGGCGGAGCTGCGCACGCAGACGCAGCCGCTGCGCAAAGAGATTACCCGTCTGGAAAAAGAGATGGAGAAACTCAACGCGCAGCTGGCCACCGTTGAAGAGAAGCTGGGCGACAGCGGCCTGTATGACCAGACGCGCAAGGCCGAGTTAACCGAGTGCCTGCAGGTGCAGGCCACGACGAAATCCAGCCTTGAAGAGTGTGAAATGGCCTGGCTGGATGCCCAGGAACAGCTTGAAGCGATGCTTCAGAGCGACTAACCCGGCGGAGGGATGATGATACCTGACGTGACCAGCGAGATTACGTTTCGCAAACTCAGCATCTTCATGACCTTTATGGAGACGGGCAATATCGCCCGCGCCGCCGAGGTGCTGAACCTGAGCGGCGTCAGCGTACATCGCGCCCTGCACACCCTGGAAGAGAACGTTCGCTGCCCGCTGTTCACCCATAAAGGCCGTAATCTGATTGCCCTGCCCTCCGCCTGGACGTTACTGGAGTACTGCCAGGAGGTGATGCAGGTGATGGAGCGCGGGCTGGAAGAGGCGCGTAAAACCGCCGGGGTCGGCCAGGGGCGTCTGCGGGTCGGCACGCTTTATTCGCTGACGCTGGAGACGGTGCCGCAGCTGATTATGGGCATGAAGCTGCGCCGCCCGGATCTGGAGATGGATCTCACCATGGGATCCAACGAGACCCTGCTGCATATGCTGGAGGAGGGCTCGCTGGACGCCATTCTGATCTCCATTTCCGAAAGCGAAATCGACCGCAACAATCTGGAAGTCCTGCCCCTGTTCCACGACGACATTTGCCTGGCCGCCCCCGCCTCGGCCCAGCTCAATACCGAAGGCCTGGCGGATTTACGCGATTATAAAGATCAGAAGTTTGTCGCCCTGGCAGAGGGCTTCGCCACCTACGCTGGCTTTCAGGAGGCGTTTCACATTGCCGGCTTTGAGCCGGAGATCGTCACCCGGGTCAATGATATTTTCTCGATGCTGAGCCTGGTGCAGGCGGGTGTCGGCTTTACGCTGATGCCGGGCAGGATGAAGAAGGTGTATGAAAACTCGGTGCAGCTTCTGAAGCTGGCGCAGCCTTATCAAATGCAGCAGCTGATCGCCATCGTCTTTGCCCGCAACCGCGAGCAGGATCCCAGCCTGCGGGCGCTGGCGGCGGAAGGCCGCATGTACGCCCGCCGCCTCGAGCAATCACTCAACTCTTAAGACGTTTTGCGAGGTGAACCGCGACCTCGATGCCGCTGCGTTCCAGAGAGATACTCTCTCCCTCCCAGGCCGCCTGACGCGTCAGGCAGGTGAGCACCCCACCGGGGGGCATCTCTATCGCCAGCCGGGCTTCGCGCTCGTTGGCCGCTACTACCGCCTCCTGCCAGCGCACCGTGCGGGCCATATTCATTGCCAGATCGTCGGCGATTCTCTCCGGCTGCCAGAGCACGCGCCCGGTGCTGCCGCTGAGATAAGCATAGCGCGGGCGAGAGAGGGTAACCTCGCTAAAGGCTTCAACGAGCTTTTTCGCCGGTTCGGCCAGCAGCTCGCAGTGCGACGGGACGCTCACCGCCAGACGACGGGCTTTATTGGCCCCTTTCGCCAGCGCGCGCTTCGCCACCTCCGCCATTCCCTCATCGGAGCCGGCGATCACGATCTGCGTCTCCGCGTTCAGATTGGCAATGTAGGTTCCTGTTCCTTCCATGATGGCTTCAACCTGCGAAAGCGTTAACCCCATAATGGCCGTCAGACCGTAGCCGTGGGGCCAGGCCTGCTCCATCAGGTCACCGCGCAGCGCCACCAGCTTCAGGGCATCGCGGAAATCAAGCGCCCCGGCGACCACCGCCGCGGGATAAGCGCCAATAGAGAGGCCGCTGACGATATCCGGTGCCACGCCGCGGCGCTCCAGCTCGCGCGCCCAGGCCACGCCGGCGATCAGCAGCGCCAGCTGCACCGCGCGGGTGTGTTGTAAAGCCTCGGGGGTATCCAGGGCATCCACTTCGCTGTCGCCCAGCACGTCGCGCGCCTGCGCCAGCTCGGTTCCCGGCAGGTTTTGCAGCATCTCGGGATGCTGCGTCCCCTGCCCCGGAAAGGTAAACAGGATCTTCATTGTTCCTCCCATGCCCAGGGGTTCGCCGTCAGGCGCGGCCCCCGGTTGGTTTTCAGCAAGGTTTTCCCGTCGCGCAGCCACTCGTTGAGCGCAAAACCGCCCTGCGGCGTCTCAACCTGGGTATCGGCCCGGCAAAGCGCCCCCTCAAGGTGCGACTGCCAGGTAGCTAAATCATCGCGGGAGAGAGGCTGCGGCGCGCGGATCAGCAAATCGAGATCGCTTGCGGCGTGGATCACTGCAATGCCGGTTGCCAGCGCATAGCCAGTGCTGCCGGTAATGCCCCACGTCCAGGGCCAGCGCCTGCGGGAAAGCTGTACCGCCACCTGAACCGGTGGCTGGGTGATAAAGGGCGAGCGCAAAAGGTCTTCTTCCGCGCTCAGCTGTTCGGGGGAGACGATACGGACAATCTGGTCGGGGTTAACCCAGCCCGCCGCGCGCTGGTCGCGCTTCAGGCCGCGTACCCCTACCGGAATACGCCCGTTGCCATCAACATCACGCCGCACCACCACCGGCAGGCCGGTGTGCCAGGCCGTTTCCACCCAGGGCTCGCCGATCTCCATCAGCGCGTCTCGTGCGGTAAGCCAGACTAAATCGTGCGGGCGTAATGTTGTGGTCATGATTACATTCCTGAAGTCAGTGAGATAAACAGCGGCAGCGACAGGATACAGAGTACCGAGCTCAACAGCAGCACTGCTTCCGCATCCGGCGACTGCACGCCAAAGCGGTTACCAAAGACCACACCGAAGAAGCCGGCGGAGAGAGCAATCATCAGGATCGCGGTAATGGCGACCGAACCCTGCAGGCCGAAGACCAGCACGATACCCCAGGCGATGGCCGGCTGGATCAGCAGCTTGGCAATGGTCGAGGTGATAACCATGGTGTTAATTTTCAGCTTACGGGCAGAGAGGATCACCCCGGTCAGGAACAGCGCCGCCGCGGTGGCCGCCAGGCCCAGAGGCTTGATGGAAGCCAGCACCAGCTCCGGCATTTTAATGCCAATGGCGGATAACACGACGCCCAGCAGCGGACCCAGCACGATCGGTTTTTTAATCGAGCGCCACATCAGCACCGGCAGCATAGAGAGTGTAGAACCGGTGTTACCCCCTTCCGCACGCGCTTTTTCACGCTCGAGGATCAGCAGGCAGAACGGCGTCATCAGTACGGAACCGCAGGCGATAGAAACCGCTACCGACAGGGAGGTGGCGGGGGTTTCGCCCAGCACGCTGCCCAGAATCGGCAGACCCAGCGCCGCGTAGTTCGGCAGTGCCACGGTCAGGGTCAGCACGGCGGCATCCTGCGGGGACTTTTTGAAAACTTTAGTGGCGAGGAAGTAGATGGCCGCGTAGGTGATCCACATCGCCAGGGTCAGCACCACGATAAGCGGTGACTGGGCAATAATCCCGCTCCAGGGGGTCTGCACCGTGGCGCTGAACAGCGCGGCGGGCAGGGCAAAATCCATTACAAAGATATTGAGCAGGGAAACATTTTTGTTATCGACCATTTTTGCCTTACCGGCCCAGAAGCCAAGCAGCATGATGACAAAAATAGGTGCAAGGGCATGAACAATCACATAAGTCATAAATCACCTGTAAAAAGAAGTTTAAGCACTGACGCGATGGTTATTATTTTCAGGATGCAGCGTCCCGCGTGGGCGCGGCAAAGGCGCCCACGGGTCGTGCATCTGGCAGGTCTTGTCTTGTATTACCAGCTGGCTCGCATACGTTCGCGTACGAGCGCCGAGCTGTGACGATTGTCGGCACCCAGACGGCTTTTCAGCGTCGGATCCCGGCGAGCGTCATCAATGGCCTGTTGTAACGTGGTTTTTACCAGCGCCAGATCGATGGATGAAGGTGCGTCCGGATTGCTGATATCCAGCAGGTTTTCCAGCAGCCCCAGGGTGGCGTAGTTACTGATGTCATACGCCATCGGCGGAATAGTTGCCGCCAGTTTTTCCAGCGCGTCGACGGTGCGAAGCGTGATGCGCGCGGCGGACTCTTTCCCCATCGCGTGGATCAGCACGCCCTGGTCGTTAAAGGCGATCAGCCGGTTAGCCTGATAGCCGTGGGCCAGAAATGCCCCTGACATCGCTTTCCCGACGATAAGCCCGATCACCGGGTGACCGGCCAGACGCGCATTGGCATAGGCCGCAGCGGCACCCGCCAGCGCCTGGTGAATACCAAAGGCCTCTTCGCGTCGGCCGTAAGCCTGGCTCGGCACGTCAATCACCGCCACAATCGGGCGTTTGACGGCTTTGTCCGCGTCGGCAGCAACGGTTTCGCTTACCACTTTGGCCAGGGTCCAGCCCTCGAGCAGGCCGACTTCGCCTCGTGCGGCACGTGGGAAGTGGTTGTTCGCATCTGGCACTACCGCCACAAAGCGCACTGTCTCACCGTTCAGCTCGCCATCCGCCGCCTGTACGGAAGGGCATAGCCCTTCCAGACGTTTTGCATTTGGCGCAAGGGTTTCCAGCCATAGTTCGCCACGGCTAATTGAAGTACTCATCATTTCACCTCCCGGGCAAAGAGCGCGTGAATCTGTTCGGTATCCGCCTGTTTGCGGGTGTCAAAATTAGTCAGACGCTCGAGATACCAGTCGTAATTGTCGGTACGGTGTTTCGCCGGCACGCCTTTGGCAATAGCCTCGTTTACCGCCGCTTTCACCGCGTTCACGCCGTCGCCTACCAGCGCATCCACCAGCCCGCTTTCATAGCGAATTTCGCCGCCGGTCATGCTCCAGATAAACGGACGGTCGCGGGAGTCATACTCTTCAATACCCGCTTCCTGCTCGATAACCTGCGGGCCGTTCAGCCCCAGACGCGCCTCACGAGTAACGATGAGGTAGCTGCACAGGGCCGCGGCGATGGACATCCCGCCGAAGCAGCCCACCGTACCGGCCACAATGCCGACAACCGGGGTATAGCGGCGCAGATCGACAATCGCCGCGTGAATATCGGCAATCGCCGCCAGGCCGAGGTTGGCCTCCTGCAGACGCACGCCGCCGGTTTCGAGGCTAAGTACCGCCTGGGTCGGAATGCCGTTGCGGTTATCTTCCGCCGCCAGCTCCAGCGCAGCCGCCATTTTGGCGCCGGACACTTCACCCATGCTGCCGCCCTGGAAGGCGCCTTCGATGGCGACCACTACCGCAGGTTTGCCGTTAATAGTGCCTTTCGCCACTACCATGCCGTCATCTGACTGCGGCACGATCCCCTGCGGCCCAAGCCACGGAGAGACGATGCCTTCAAAAGGATCCAGCAGCTCGCGATAGCTGCCCTCGTCCAGCAGCGCCTGCGCACGCTGGCGCGCTTTCAGTTCGATAAAACTACGATCATCACGCATAGCTCACCTCTTCGAAGACCTGTTCAATACGAATGCGTGCCACGCCGGGTGTCGCGCCAAAGTCGTGAATGGTTAACGTGCCGGCAGGCAGGCTGCTGACGGTCTGAATACGGTTAAACAATGCGTCCCAGCGGCTACGGCTGTTATCAACGGACGTAGTAATCTCAACGTTCAATGTCTGGCCCTGGTCGGCGGTGAATAACACCTCCATATCCCCGGAGCCAACAACGCCGGCCAGCGCTTTGCCGTTTGAGGTACGGCCGGCGGGCAGGGTTAATGTAATTTTTTCCATAACATCCTCTTAATTCGCTAAGTAAGGCGTCTCGATGCGGTCAAGGAACAGCGTGGCGGCAAGCAGGTCAGCCGCGCCGCCTGGAGAGGCATTGAGCAAGAGCATCTGTTTATCTAATACCGCGAGCGCGCGTTGCCCCTTAGGATGCGCGGTGCCACCGGCGGCTAATACCGCCCGGGCCCCGTCCTGCATGGCGTCTAACCCCTCCATACCGGCGCGGGAAAGCACGCAGGTATCGGTTAACGAGGTCATGATCGCCATCAGCGCATCGAGCCGGGCATGGGCTTCGCCACTGCCGTTAAGACGGCTCAGACGAAGCTGCGGCAGTGCCCGCTGCATAATGTGCGGAAATGCCTGCTGCGCCTCTTCACGCGCCCCCGGCACCCGATAACGCTGGGTGGCGCGCTGCCCTTTGCTGAAAACTTTCGGCGCAGCGTCATCTGGCAGCATTGCCAGCTGCGCGGCGGTGTCGGCTATCGCTTGCGCTTTCGCGCTGCCGCCAAGCATCGCCGCGGCGCTGACCAGAAGCCCCAGCGCCCAGATTGCGCCCCGGTGGGTATTGACCCCGCCGGTTACCGCCATCATCTGCTGTTCGCCTTCGCGGCCGAGACGCCCGACGGTTTGCCGCAGTGCAATGTCGGCAGGACGCAACCAGCTTTGCAGCGCCAGTGCCTGAAACGTGGGGGTCAGGCTGTGCGCCGAACGCTCCATCAGCGCGAGGGATAAATCCTGGTGCGCGCCGTTCCCCCGACTGTCCACCAGACCGGGTTTTGGGCTAAGTCGCGCTTCGTCAATCAGACACTGCGTGGCGGCTCGCGCCAGCCATTCGGCACCGCCTTCAACCTGAATCTGTGGCAGAAGTTTCATTACCAGCTCCGGAATTTCGCAGGTGGGTTGTACAGACCGCCCGACCATTCAACCAGGTCGGAGACGCTGCCCGCGGCCAGCAGTGAGCGGGTGGCGTCGGTGCGGCGAATACCCATATCTTCCGGGTAGACCACTTTGCCACTCTGGCGCAGCTCGGCGACGCGTTTGGCGTCAACGCCCAGACCGATATCGGTGATCCCTGCAACGGCAGCGACCATTGCGCGGCGCTCCTCAAGATCTTTCGCGCGATAGAGGTAAGCAATCCCCTCTTCCGTCAGCACGTGGGTGACGTCATCGCCATAGATCATGACCGGTGCCAGCGGCATACCGGAGGCTTTCGCCACGTCGACGGCGTCGAGTTTTTCCACGAAGGTCGGTTTCACGCCCGCCTGGAAGGTTTCGACCATCTGCACCACCAGTTTTTTACCGCGCTGCATTGGATCCGGTTCGGTGATCATGTTCAGCCAGGCCGGAGTCGCATGACGACGACCGTGCGGGTCATGGCCCATGTTTGGCGCCCCACCGAAGCCGGAAAGACGGCCGCGGGTTACGGTTGAGGAGTTGGCATAGCCATCTACCTGCAGCGTAGAGCCGATGAACATATCCACCGCGTACTGGCCTGCCAGCTGGCAGAAGGCGCGGTTAGAGCGCATGGAGCCGTCGGCACCGGTAAAGAAGATGTCCGGACGGGCGCGGATGTACTCTTCCATCCCCAGCTCGCCGCCGAAGCAGTGCACGCTCTCAACCCAGCCGCTTTCAATCGCCGGGATCAGCGTCGGATGCGGGTTCAGGGTCCAGTGTTTACAAATTTTACCCTTCAGACCCAGCTGTTCGCCGTAGGTCGGCAGCAGCAGCTCGATGGCAGCAGTATTAAAGCCGATACCGTGGTTCAGGGACTGCACCTGGTGTTCCGCGTAGATGCCTTTAATGGCCATCATCGCCATCAGGATGTGTTCCTGTTTGATCAGGCGCGGGTCACGGGTAAACAGCGGTTCAATGAAGAAAGGCTTGTCGGCCACCACCACGAAATCAATCCACGAGCCGGGGATATCCACGCGCGGCAGGTCACATTCGTCGTCCACCAGCTCGTTCACCTGAGCGATGACGATGCCGTCGTGGAAGGCGGCGGCTTCTACCAGCGCCGGGGTATCCTCGGTGCTGGCACCGGTATAAAGGTTGCCTTTACGGTCCGCTTTAAAGCCGGCGATCAGCGCCACGTTCGGCGAAAGATCGACATACAGGCGCGAGTAGAGCTCGATGTAGGTGTGGATCGCGCCGATTTCCAGCTGCCCGTCTTCCAGCAGCTGTGAAATACGCAGGCTCTGGGTACCGGAGAAGGAGAAATCAAGCTTGCGGGCGATGCCCTTTTCGAAAATATCCAGGTGTTCGCTGCGGCCTACGCTCGGCATAATCATGTGCAGATCGTGAACGACCTGCGGATTCACCTCGGCCAGCGAACGGGAGAGAAAGTCCGCCTGTTTCTGGTTATTACCTTCCAGTACGACCTTGTCGCCTGGGGCGATCAGTTTTTCCAGCATGGCGACAAGGTCGCCGGTTGGCAGTACTTTGCCCTGCACCGGTACGGAAGCCAGGCGACGCGCTTTTTCAGTGCGACGAGTGTTCCAGTTCCGGGCTGGCGTTTGCCCTGATAACATTGTTAACCTCCTGATTCAGCACATCTTTTGATTTGCTTAACGTTGGGATAAGTCTGCACCCTGGTGATAAAGGCATCAATTAAGCCTGGCGTAGAATCGTTAGCTTCAGAGTAATAAAGAAGGTAACTAAATGTGATCGAGATCAATTAAGAGCTGCCACTAAAGGGCTATGGGCAGAAAATCAGAGGAGTAAGACGGTAAAAGGAGAAGCCTATATTCCTTGTTTTTATAAACAGGAGGCGCCTGGAAAGGTATAGTAAGTGATTGACAAGAATTAGCATCACACCGTTATGACACAGACAATCCCATCTGAATTTAACTTTACGCCCGAAGAGAGCGCGGATTTTATCCCCATGCGGGGCGTGGCGAACCGCCACCTGCAGACCATGCTGCCGCGTCTCATCCGCCGTAAAGTGCTTTTTACTCCCGTCTGGCAGCGCCTTGACCTGCCGGACGATGATTTTGTCGATCTCGCCTGGAGCGAAGATCCCCTTCAGGCGCAGCACAAGCCGCGGCTGGTGGTCTTTCATGGTCTGGAAGGCAGCCTGCACAGTCCCTACGCCCACGGTCTTATCCACGCGGCCAAAGCGCGCGGCTGGCTTGGGGTGGTCATGCACTTCAGGGGATGCAGCGGCGAGCCTAATCGCCAGAAGCGTATTTATCACTCCGGTGAAACGGAAGACGGCACCTGGTTCCTGCGCTGGCTAGCAGAGACCCACGGCCCGGCGCCTACTGCCGCAGTGGGCTATTCGCTGGGCGGCAATATGCTCGCCTGCCTGCTGGCAAAAGAGGGCAACGATATTCCGCTGGATGCCGCCGTTATCGTCTCTGCCCCCTTCATGCTGGAGCAGTGCAGCTACCATATGGAAAAGGGCTTTTCCCGGGTTTATCAGCGCTATCTGCTGAACCTGCTAAAAGCCAACGCGGCCCGCAAGCTGAAAGCCTACCCGGACACGCTGCCGGTGAGCCTGGGCCAGCTGAAGAAGGTGCGCCGCCTGCGGGAGTTCGACGATCTGATCACCGCCAAAATCCACGGTTTTGCCGATGCGATCGACTATTATCGTCAGTGCAGCGCCATGCCGGTGCTCAGCAAGATCGTCAAACCGACGCTTATCATCCATGCTAAAGACGATCCCTTTATGGATCACCACTCCATACCGGCGCAGGAATTTTTACCGCCGAACGTGGAGTACCAGCTGACCGAGCACGGCGGCCACGTGGGTTTTGTCGGCGGCACGCTGCGCCGTCCGCAGATGTGGCTGGAGACGCGCATACCGGACTGGCTAACCTCATACCTGGAGCCAAACAGATGATGATTCCCTGGCAGGAACTTTCCCCCGAGACGCTGGATAGTCTGATTGAAAGCTTTGTGTTACGCGAAGGCACCGATTATGGTGAACATGAACGTACGCTCGAACAGAAAGTCGCCGACGTAAAACGCCAGCTGCAAAGCGGCGAGGTGCTGCTGGTCTGGTCTGAGCTGCACGAAACGGTCAACATCATGCCCCGCAACCAGTTCCGCGGTTAATCACCCCATCTTTCCACTCAGGGAGTTGCTATGTCCGCCAGACATCCGGTTATTGCCGTCACGGGCTCAAGTGGTGCCGGTACCACCACCACCAGCCTCGCGTTTCGCAAGATCTTCGCCCAGCTTCATCTACACGCCGCTGAAGTGGAAGGTGACAGCTTTCACCGCTACACCCGCCCTGAGATGGATATGGCGATCCGTAAGGCGCGCGATATGGGCAAACACATCAGCTATTTTGGCCCGGAGGCGAACGACTTCGGCCTGCTGGAGCAGACTTTTATCGAGTACGGCCTGAGCGGCAAGGGGCAGTCGCGAAAATACCTGCATACCTACGATGAGGCGGTACCCTGGAACCAGGTGCCTGGCACCTTTACCCCCTGGCAGCCGCTGCCGGAACCGACCGACGTCCTCTTCTACGAAGGGCTGCACGGAGGCGTGGTAACGCCGCAGCATGACGTGGCCCGCCATGTGGATCTGCTGGTAGGGGTGGTGCCGATCGTTAACCTGGAGTGGATCCAGAAACTGACCCGGGATACCAGCGAGCGCGGCCACTCCCGCGAGGCAGTAATGGATTCAGTGGTGCGCTCCATGGAGGATTACATTAACTTCCTCACCCCGCAGTTCTCCCGCACCCATATTAACTTCCAGCGCGTACCGACCGTGGACACCTCGAACCCCTTTGCGGCGAAAGCGATTCCGTCCCTCGACGAGAGCTTTGTGGTGATCCATTTCCGCAATCTGGAAGGTATCGATTACCCCTGGCTGCTGGCGATGCTGCAGGGCTCTTTTATTTCGCATATCAATACGCTGGTGGTGCCGGGGGGCAAAATGGGGCTGGCGATGGAGCTCATCATGACACCGCTGGTGCAGCGGCTGATGGAAGGCAAAAAGATCGAATAAGGTTTTTTCCGGTGGCGCAAGGCCACCGGAGCGTGGCATCAGGCTTCGACCACCTCGTAGGAGTGGGTGATCTTCACCGCCTTTTCCAGCATCAGAGCCACAGAGCAGTACTTCTCTGCCGACAGGTCAACTGCACGCGATACCGCCGCGTCTTTCAGCCCCTTACCGGTCACGATAAAGTGCAGATTGATATGGGTAAAATAGCGCGGCGCCTCTTCACGGCGCTCGGAGGTGAGCTTAACTTCGCAGTCGGTCACCTCATGACGCCCTTTTTGCAGGATCGACACCACGTCGATGGCGCTGCATCCCCCCGCCGCCATCAGCACCATCTCCATCGGGCTTGGCGCCTTATCACCGGAGTTACCATCCATTAAAATCTGGTGTCCGGAAGCTGACTCACCCAGGAAGGTCAGGCCTTCAACCCATTTCACTCGCGCTTGCATTCACATTACTCCGACGTTGCAGTTTTCGTGACAGATTACGCGCCAGCCGCAATTCTGGCAACGGAAGGCGACCTGCATCAAGCTGAAGCGAGACACCAGGAGACAGGCGGCAAAAGCTATGCTAAAACAGTCTGGATGCTACAGTAATACATTGACGTTATGCATGTATGCAGAGGACATCACATATTACAGGCTGCTAAATTTCAGACCAGCCGACTTCCCAGGAATGGGGAAGAATTCGATTGCAACCCCCAGAGTAATGGTGTCCACCCCGACTCTGGAGACAGCTTATAACAGAGGATAACAGCGCATGGTGCTTGGCAAACCGCAAACAGACCCGACTCTCGAATGGTTCTTGTCTCAT